>DATBHQ010000057.1:0-13598 GCA_036557385.1 Solirubrobacterales bacterium
CATCGCCGACGACTTCGTGGTCTTCAGCGAGAACGTCAGCTCGATCCTCCAGGTGCTCACCTTCTTCGCCTTCGGGGGCCTGATCGTGGCCACCGGCTACCACCAGGACATCGCCCTGCTCGTCGCCTTCATCGCCTTCGCTTTGCTGCTCGCTCGGCCGATCGCCATCGGGCTCTCGTTCGTCCGGGTGGCCCTCCCGGCGCCGCACCGGGCGTTCATCGCCTGGTTCGGCCCGAAGGGCGTGGCGGGCATCCTTTTCGCCGAGCTCGTCCTCAACTCGGAGGTCGGCCATGCGAACGCGATCTTCGAGGTCGCCGCCTACGTGATCCTGGCCTCGATCGTCATCCACGGACTGACCGACACGGTCGGGGCGAAATGGATCGAGCGGAGGATGTCTACCCGCTGAGGATCTTCTTCTTCTGGTCGCGGAACTCGGTCGCGGTGAGGACGCCCTTCTCCTTGAGCTCGCCGAGCCGCTCCAGCCGGTCGAGCTTGGCGTCCTCCGGGTCGGTCTCCCCGTCGGTGAGGCCTCTCATCGCCGAGCCGAGCCGGCGCCCCGCCTCCGTACCGGCGCGGCGGGCGCGATCGCGCATCGCCGCCGTCCAGTCGCCTCGCTTCACGCCTGGGAACTCCATCTCCGTCTTGCGGATCAGAGCCCCCAGGCCGATCCCCGCGAGCGCGATCAGCACCAGGGTCAGGACCAGGGCCCGCGTGCCGTCGGGCGGCCAGATGATCACGGCCAGCAGCGCGACGCCAGCGAAGACGGACCAGACGAGTCCCCTTCGCTCACGCAGCGTCGGGGCGAGCGCCTGGCGGATGCTGACCGCGGCGCTCGCGGGAGACGCGAGAAACGACGCCACCACGAAGAGGACGCCGAAGATGATCACGCTGGAGGCGATGCTGTGGAGTAAGGCCGTCGCGATGTCCCAGGCGTGCTGTGCGGGCACCCGCGCGGGCTCGGTCTGTGCGAGTGAGTCGACGACCAGCCCCTTTGCGGCGCTGCGGACAGCGATCGCCGCCAGCCCGGCGGCGACCAGGCCGAGGCCGTAGCCGAGGACCACTACCCAGCGACGGCCCCTGGCCAGGTAGACGGCGATCCCGAACAGGGCCACGCTGCCCAGGGTGAAGAGCCAGGCCAACCCCTGAATCAGGCTCGTGATCGTCTGGGCCGTGTCGAGCTGGTTCGAGTCGGCGACCTCGAGCTGTCCCACGTCCGGCGGCAGTCTCTGGTTGAGCTGCTTCTTCACCCCGATCCGGTCCGCGAGCTGGAGGACGAGCGGACGAAGGTTGAGGACGACCCGCCCGTTCTGGGACGAGACGGCCTCGTGGTTCCCCTTCAGGATCGAGACGAGCTGGCGGTGCGCGATGCGGTTCGCGTTCTTCCAGGCCTCCTGGATGCGCGGCGACTGGAGGGCGTCCTGCCCCGCCTGGGTTGCGAACTCGCGCAAGCCGGCCGAGGCGGGGGCGGAGAGCGGCTGAAGATCGTGGGGCAGGCGCTTCTTGAGCAGCGCGTTGACGTCGACGTTGGCGTAGAGCTGATCGACCGCATAGGTTGCGAGCGCGTCCGAGATCTCCTTGTCCTCGAGCAGCTTGCCGCTCGTATGCACCCACTCATCGGTGTCGAGCAACTGGCGGTCGATCCAGCTCGTGAAGATCGCCAGGAAGGCGAGGATCGACGCCGCAGCGACGAGGATCCGGACCTTGATTCGGTGCCGAGTCTCGGGCGGGTCGGCCGAGGCCATGCCCCGCTGACCCTACGGCGCTGTCCGGCGGATCAGGCGGCGGCGGGTTGCTCGGCCAGCCGCTGCTCGACCCAGTCAGTCGAGGCGATGTGCTTGCGCATGCCGAGCTGCTTCGGCTCGAAGCCGAGTGCGAGGCCGACGAGCTGGGGGAGGTGGAGAACGGCAAGCCCGAGATCCCGGTTCACGACCTTGGCCGCCTCCGGCTGCTGAAGGTCGAGGTTGAGGTGGCAGAGCGGGCAGGGGGTGACGAGGCAGTCCGCATCGGCGTCGATCGCGTCACCGATGTGGGTGCCGGCCTGCCGCAGCGAGACCTCCCGGGCCATGGTGATGACCGGGAACCCGCAGCACTTGCGGGCTCCGTCGTACTGGACGACCTCGCCGCCGAGCGCCTCGATCACGCGGTCCAGGTAGAGATCCCGCTCGGGGTGCTCCTCGTAGCCGAGCCGGTGCTTGGGGCGCAGGATGTAGCAGCCGTAGAAGGGCCCGACCTTCAGGCCGCCGAGCGGCCGGGTCACCTGTTCCTTCAGACGGTCGAGGCCGTAGTCCTCGACCAGCACCCAGAGGAAGTTCTTGTTGGTGAAGCCCTCCGGCTCGTAGGAGAGTCCCTCCTCGGCGAGCGTCTCGTTGATGTGGGTCCGGTACTCGGTGTCGGCCAGGCGCTGCTGGCACTCGGACTGGGCGCCCTGGCAGGTCGAGCAGATGTTCATCATCGGCAGCCCGGTCTGCTGGGCGAGCGCGAACGTGCGGGCGTTGAGGGTGTCGGCGAGCTCCTGGTTGTGCTCGGCGATCACTCCGGCGCCGCAGCAGTTGGCGCGGTCGAGCTCGACCAGCTCGATGCCGAGCCGATCCGCGACCAGCGCCATCGATCCGTGCAGCTCAGGGGTGAAGCCGCGCGAGACGCAGCCGGGCCAGTAAGCGAGCTTCATGCCGTTGGCCTCCATCAGGACCCGGCTCCCGGCGAGAGACCGGTGTCCGCCCCGGGCCTCGATTCCGTGTCGGCGATCTCATCGGGCTCCGGCTCGACCGCGGCCTCGGGCGCCTCCTCGTCGGGCTCCTCACCGCGGATGTAGAGGTTGAGCTCGACCTTGTGCTCCTCGGCGTGCGCGTAGATCCGCTTGACGTGATCCTGGGCGTCGCCCGGGAGCTTGTGGTGGACGCCGGGGATCAGCTTGGGGAGGGAGCGCATCTTGCCTGTGCGGATGCCGCGCAGCGCGGTCGGCATCGACACGAGCAGGCCCTTGATCGCGCCGTGCTTCGGCATCAGCTTGCCCTTGATCCCGGGAGCGAAGGACTCCTGCTGGAGGGCCGCCTCGTCGAGCGTCCCCTTCTTCTCGATGATCTTGGTGAAGGCCTCCATGTGGTTGCGGCCGTGGTTCTGGTCGTGGATGTCCTCCTCGTCGGCCGCGCGGCGGAGCCGCATGATCTGGTCCATCGGCGCGACCCCCTTGGGGCAGGCGTCGATGCAGGAGAAGCAGTGGGTGCAGTCGTAGATCCCGTGCGGGTCCTGGGAGAGATCGTGGAGGCGCTCCTTGGTCTCGGCGTCACGGGGATCTCCGACGAAGCGATACGCCTTGGCGAGCGCCGCGGGCCCGATGAAGTCGGGATCGACCTCCATCGAGAGGCAAGAGGAGACGCAGGCGCCGCACTGGATGCAGGCCATCGACTGGGTGATGTCGATCATCGACTCGGGCGGGACGACGTACTCGCGCTCGGGCGGATCGCCCTCGGGGAGGAGCCAGGGGGTGACCCGGCGGACCTTCTTCCAGTGCGTGGACTCCATGTCGGTGACCAGGTCCTTGACCACCGGCATGTTCCCCATCGGCTCGACCACGATCTCGGTGCGACCGTCGTCGTTCTCACCCTTGACGGAGTGGCTCTCCGCAAAGGACTGGGCCTCCTCCAGCATCGTCTTGCAGGCGAGCGTCGACTGGCCGTTGATCTTCATCCCGCAGGAGCCGCAGATCGCGGCGCGGCAGGAGCAGCGCACGGCGAGGGAGCCGTCCTTGCCGTCCTTCGCCTGCAGCAGCCCATCGAGAACCGACAGCGTGGGGTCGAGCTCCACGTCGAAGCTCTCCCAATAGGGGCCCTCGCCCTCCTCGGGCTTGAAGCGCCGGACCTTGAGAGTGAACTCGGCCATCTACATCACCCTACCCATCGGCCCTCAGTAGCTCCGCTCCTCGGGCTCCCACTGGGTGATGGTGACCTGCGAGTAGCTGATCTCGGGGCCCTCGTCGGTGTGGGTCAGGTCGATGTGCTTGAGCCACTCGTCGTCGTTGCGCTCGGGGAAGTCCGTGCGGAACTGGGCGCCACGGCTCTCGGTGCGGTGGATCGCCGCCACGCAGGTCGCCTCCGCGCAGTCGAGCATGTAGCCCAGCTCCAGCGCACCGAGGACGTCCTGGTTGAAGACCTGCGCCTTGTCGTCGATGTAGCAGCTCTCGTACTCCTCCTTGAGCCGCCTGACGGTCTCCAGGGCGGTGTTGAGGCCCTCGGCCTCGCGGAAGACGGCCACGTGCTTGTCCATCGTGTCGCCCAGTTCCCGGCGGATCTCGGAGATCCGTCGCCCGGAGCCGTTCTCGCGGCCGACGATCTCGGCGATCCGCGACTGCTCGTCATCGAGAAGCGTGTGCGAGACGTGAGTCTGCTCGCGGCCCTTCGCCCGCTCGGCCGCGTCCACCCCGGAGCGGCGGCCGAAGATCAGCGTGTCGAGCAGCGAGTTGGCCCCCAGGCGGTTGCCGCCGTGGACGGAGAGGCAGGCGACCTCGCCGGCGGCGTAGAGGCCGGGGACGTTGGTGCGCCCGTCGTTGTCGGTCTTCACGCCGCCCATCGTGTAGTGGTTGCCGGGCTTGATGTGGATCGGCTCCTTGGTGATGTCGACCCCGGCGAAGTCGCGGCCGACGAGCACGATCTCCCGCAGGGCCTCGTGGATCCGCTTGCGCGGCACGACGGTGATGTCGAGCGCGACGGTCCCGTCCGGGAAGCCACGGCCCTCGTTGATCTCGGTCTGCTCGGCGCGCGAGACGACGTCACGGGAGGCGAGCTCCATCTTGTTGGGCGCGTATTTCTCCATGAAGCGCTCCCCGCTGGCGTTGAGCAGGTGCGCGCCCTCGCCCCGGGCGCCCTCGGTGATCAGAAAGCCCTTCCCCGCCAGGGTCGTCGGGTGGTACTGGATCATCTCCATGTCCATCAGCTTCGCCCCGGCGCGGTAGGCCTGGGCGATCCCGTCGCCGGTGCAGATCAGCGCGTTGGTGGTCGGGTGCCAGATCTGGCCGTTGCCACCGGTCGCGAGGATCACGGCCTTGGCGCCGAAGTGATCCATCGAGCCATCGATGATGTTGCGGCAGATCGCGCCGACACAGTTGCCGTCGTCGTCGAGGGCGAGGCCGGTGGTGAAGTACTCCTCGTAGCGGGCGACCTCCTCCGAGAACTTCATCAGCTGCTCGTAGAGGACGTGCATGATCGCCTGGCCGGTGATGTCGGCGACGTAGTAGGTGCGCGCGGCCGACGCTCCGCCGAATGCGCGGGTGCCCAGGCGCCCCTCCTCGTTGCGGTGGAAGGTGACGCCGAGATGCTCCAGGTGGAGCAGCTCCTCGGGCGCGGCCCTGCACATGATCTCGACGGCGTCCTGGTCGGCCAGGTAGTCGGCGCCCTTGATGGTGTCGAAGGCGTGGGACTCCCAGGAGTCGTCCTCCTGGAGCGCGGCGTTGATCCCGCCCTGCGCGGCGTTGGAATGGGAGCGCACGGGGTGGACCTTGCTGATGATCCCGACCGACACGCCCTGTTCCGCGGCTGCAAGCGCGGCCCGCTGTCCCGCGAGGCCCGCCCCGATTACCAACACGTCATGGTCCGGCACAGGTCGATCCTATTAATCAGGCTCGGTCGACGGCTTCGCCATATAGCCGGGGCCACGAGCGGCCGCCCCACATAACCGCTCAGGCCTGCGGCCTTCGCTCAGAGTGGAGCGGCCTGGTGTCCCCTGAGCGCCTTGCCGATCGCGTCGATCGTCAGCACGCCGCTGATGTGGCCGTCCTCATCGGTGGCGACGAGCGCGCCGAGGCGCCTCAGCGCCTCGTTGCCGAGCACGGACTCCAGGGGCGCGTCCTCGTTGACGGTCAGCGAGCCGCTCTCCCGCGCCACGACGTCGCTGACGGATGAGGAGGTCCGCTCGACCGCGGGGACGTTGTCTGCGGTCGGGCGGTCCACCAGCCCGATGACGTGCTGCGCCGCGTCCACGACCGGAAACCAGGGGGAGCGGTAGCGCAGGAAGTACTCGTCGAGCGCCTGCTCGATCGAGGCCTCCTCGGGTATCGCCACCGGGTCGCGGTCCATCACGTCGGCCACCGAGATGCCCTCGATCCGGCTGGTGATCTCGGTCTGGGCGATCGCCGACTTCGCGGCCCCGCGGAGGATGAAGCCGACGAAGGCGAGCCAGATGCCGCCGAGCACGTCCCCTCGGTAGACGAGGAAGTAGCCGAGGCCGGCAAGGATCAGGAAGAGGCCGAACCACTCCCCGAGCGTGGCGGCGAACCGGGTCCCGGTGTTGCGGCTGCCGGTGCGCCACCAGGCGATCGCCCGGGCGATCCGGCCGCCGTCGAGGGGGAAAGCCGGGACCAGGTTGAAGATCAGGACCAGAAGGTTGATGCTGCCGAGCCAGACGACCATGGCGGCCACGCCCGAGGTCTGGGTGTCCTCCTGGGTCAGAGCCGCTCGGCGGACCTCGTCGCCTCCCGCGAGCACCAGCCCGACCAGCGCGCAGGCGACCACGATCGCTGCGGTGACGAGTGGCCCGGCGACGGCGATCTTGAACTCGGTCCCGGGCGTGTCGGAGTCCCGCTCGAGCCGGGCCACCCCGCCGAACATCCAGAGAGTGATCGAGGAGACCTCGATTCCCTTGCGCACCGCGACGAACGCATGTCCGAGCTCGTGCAGCAGGATCGAGGCGAAGAAGAGCGCAGCGCTGACGACGGCGAGCAGGTAGGGGGCGGATTCGCCCTGGTCCGCGTTGAGCACGTCGCGGTAGAAGCCCGAGAGCCAGAAGATGATCAGGAAGAGGACGACGAACCAGGAGAAGTCCACCGCGATCCTGATTCCTCGCACGCGGAACAGCGTCAAGCCGCCGGCAGCCATGCCATGGGATCTTAGGTCGCGACCGGGATTCGCTCGCCGATTCAGTCGCCGGCGGGCGAACTCTCGTAGTTTTCCCGGATGGCGACGGACGTATCGGCGAGGGTCTCGACGCCGCCCGACGCGGCCTGGATGCGCGGGCGCCTCGACGAGCTTTGCTCATTCGACCGTGAATCGGCCTCTGACGGGGAGCTGCGGGCGGCCGAATGGCTGGCCGGCGCCCTGCGCGACGAGGGAGCGCGCGACGTCCGCATCGAGGAGGAGGCGGAGGCGAACGGCACCTTCTGGTGGCCGATCGGCCTGCTCGCCGCCGCCAGTGCGGTCGCCGGCCTCGCCGCCCGGCGGGGCGGGCGGCTGTCCCGATTGCTCGCGGCGGGGACCGGCGCAGCGGCCGCGGCGCTGATCGCTGACGAGCTGCCGCCCGGTCGCCGGCGGTTCCGGCGGATGCTCCCCACGAGCAGCGCCCACCACGTGCTGGGCGAGATTGGCCCCAGCGACGCGGAGCGGACGATCGTGGTGATGGCGCACCACGACGCCGCGCACACCGCCTTCTTCTTCAACCCCGCAATCACCGAGACCGTCGGGGAGAGCGCCCCCTGGGTCTTCGAGCAGAACAACACCAGCCCGCCGCTGATGTGGCCGACGGTTGGCGGGCCCGCCCTGGTCGCGGCCGGTGCGCTGCTCGGCAGCCGGCGGCTGACCGGGCTCGGCACCTTCATCTCGGCCGCAGCGGCGGCCTTCATGGCGCACATCGGGGCGGGCGAGGTGGTCCCGGGAGCGAATGACAACGGCACAGGCTGCATCGCCCAGCTCGCGATCGCCCGCGCGCTCAGCGAGCGCCCACCTGAGAACACGCGGGTGCTCTTCCTCTCCACCTCCGAGGAGGCCCTCTGCGAGGGGATGGGCCTGTTCATGGAGCGTCATGCGGACGAGCTCCCGGTCGACCGGACCTTCTTCCTCTGCCTGGACACGGTCGGCTCGCCGCACCTGCTCGTCCTCCGGGGCGAGGGGATGCTGAAGCTGCGCGAGTACCCGGCCGAGTCGCTGGAGCTGCTGGACTCGAGCGCCGAGGAGCTCGGTGTCGAGCTCTTCCCGAATCTCCGTCTCCGCAACGCGACGGACGGGATCTTTCCCCTGGCGGCCGGCTACCAGTGCGTCTCGGTCGCGTCCTGCAACCAGTGGAAGAACCCGTCCAACTACCACTGGCGGACCGATCTGCCCGAGAACGTCGACTACGGGACGGTGGGCGACGCGGTCCGGCTCTCGGAGGCCGTGATCCGCAAGCTGGATGAGCGCTGGCTTCCGGCCGGCGCGCGCTAGGGGCGGCTCGCATGGACCAGGCAGTCCAGATCGTGGGCGCGCTGCTGGTCCTGATCGCGTATTCGGCGGCGCTCTTCGGCAGGCTCGACCAGACGTCGCTGACCTACCTGGTGATGAACCTGATCGGCTCCGCCACCCTCGCGGTCCTGGCGCTGATCGGGGAGCAGTTCGGATTCCTGCTGCTCGAGGGGGTCTGGGCACTGGTCTCGGCCTGGAGCCTGGCGCAGGTCCTGCGCGGGCGGAGCCCGGCCGCCCCGCACCAGTAGACCTACCATCCCGCCGTGGCCGAGTACGAACGCACCAGGCGCACCCAGGTCTTCCGCAAGCCCGGCCGGGGCAGCTATGACCGCGAGCTCGTCCACTCGATCCTCGACGAGGCGCTGACCTGCCACGTCGGCTTCGTCCAGGACGGGCAGCCCTACGTGATCCCGACCATCCACGCCAGGGACGGCGAAACCATCTACCTGCATGGCGCCAACGCCAACCGGACCTTCAGGGTGCTGGCGGACGGGGCGCCCTGCTGCGTGACCGCCACGCTCGTCGACGAGCTGGTCCTGGCCCGCGCGGCGCTCCACCACTCGCTCAACTATCGCTCGGTGATGGTGCTTGGGACCGCGCGTGAGGTCACGGATCCCGATCGGAAGCAGAGGGCGCTGCGCCTGGTCGTCGAGCACATCGCGCCGGGCCGCTCGGAGGAGGTCCGGGGGCCGGACGACAGCGACCTGCGCTCGACGAAGGTCCTCTCCATGGAGATCGAGGAGGCCTCGGCGAAGGTCCGCACCGGGCCGCCGGTCGATGACGACGACGACCTCGACCTGCCGTATTGGGCGGGAGTGCTGCCGCTGACGAACGGCACAGGCGACCCCTTCTCGGCGCCCGATCTCAACGGGGACCCACCGGTCCCCGATCACGTTCGCGACTGGTCGCGACCCTAGGCCGCGAACCGCGCTTCGTACTTAGCCCGCCGCTTGGCCGCCTCCTCCTCGCGGTCCTTCGGAGGAGCGTTGGTCACCAGCGAATCGAGGAGCTTCCGAGTGGCGGCGGCCACCTCGTCGACGGCCAGCTCGAACGCCTCGGCATTCGCCTTCGACGGCTTGTTCGAGCCGCTGATCTTGCGGACGAACTGAAGCGCCGCGTCGTCGACCTCCTCCTGCGTGGCGGGTGGTTCGAAGTTATGCAGTTGTCTGATGTTCCGGCACATGCGCCCAGCCTAGAACACGCGAACGTCCGAGAGTTTGCGCTGGGCGAAAGGTCCGGGACGTTCGGCGCTAGATCGCGACGCGGTGGCGGTCGATGATGCGGGTGCGGTCCGTGCCCGCCGGGAGAGTGCCGAAGGCGTGGCCCCAGTCGCCCTCGAGGCGGGAGGCGATGAAGGCCTCGGTGACCGCCTCGTCGCCGAAGCGGACCAGCAGCGAGCCCTGCAGGGCGAGCGCCATCCGCTCGACCAGGGAACGCGCCCTCGACTCCAGCGTGGTCGGGTCGGACCCGAGGTCCTCGCGCAGCTTCGCGGCGAACCGGTCGAGCCTGGGCTCGAGCGCGGCGCCCTCACCGACCTCGTTCGCGAAGGCCTCGACCGAGTCCGGGCTCTTCACCATCGCGCGCAGCACGTCCAGGCACTGCACGTTCCCGGAGCCCTCCCAGATCGAGGCGAGGGGCGCCTCCCGATAGAGGCGGGGCATCCCGGACTCCTCGATGTAGCCGTTGCCGCCGAGGCACTCGAGGCACTCCACCGCGTGGGAGGGCCCGCGCTTGCAGATCCAGTACTTGAGCACGGCGTTGGCGATCCGCTTGAAGGCCTGGGCCTCGTCGTCGCCGGCGATCGCCTCGTCATAGGCGCGCGCCAGGCGCAGCGAGGAGATCGTCGCCGCCTCCGACTCCACGGCCAGGTCCGCGAGCACGTTCTGCATCAGCGGGTGATCGATCAGCAACTTGCCGAACGTCGAGCGATGATCCGCGTGGTTGATCGCCATCGCGACCCCGTGGCGCATACCGGTGGAGGCTCCGGTCGCGCAGTCGAGGCGGGTGTGGTTGACCATCTCGATGATCGTCCGCACGCCCGCGCCCTCCTCGCCGACCAGGCGCGCCCAGGCCCCGTCGAACTCGATCTCGGAGGAGGCGTTCGAGCGGTTGCCGAGCTTGTCCTTGAGCCGCTGGAGGCGGAAGCGGTTGAGCTCCCCGTCGGGGAGCCGGCGCGGCATCAAGAAACAGGAGACGCCGCCATCGGTCTGGCCCAGGACGAGGAACGCGTCGCACTGAGGCGCGGAGAAGAACCACTTGTGGCCGGTGAGCTCGTACTCGGCGCCGGCCCCGCCGCCATTGATCGGCCGGCCAATGGTCGTGTTGGCGCGCACGTCGGAGCCGCCCTGCTTCTCGGTCATCCCCATGCCGAACAGCGAGCCCTCCTTCTCGGCGGCGGGGATCTGGCGCGGGTCGTAGACGTTGGAGAGGATGCGCGGCTCCCACTCCTCGGCGAGCTCGGGCTGCTTGCGGAGGGCGGGGACCACCGAGTAGGTCATGGAGATCGGGCAGCCGACGCCGGCCTCGGCCTGCGAGAAGCACATGAACGCCGCGGCGCGCGCGACGTGCGCCCCGGGCTGGGGCTCTCGCCAGGGGAGGGAGTGGAGCTCGTGCGAGATGCCGAGCCGCATCAGCTCGTGCCAGGCGGGGTGGAACTCGGGCTCGTCCACCCGGTTGCCGTAGCGGTCGTGGGTGCGGAGCTTCGGCGGGTTCTCGTTGGCGAGCCGCCCCAGCTCGATCACGTCGCCGCGGCCCGCGATCTCGCCGACCTCGGTGATCTTCTCGACCGCCCAGTCGGCGCCCTCACGGCGCACGGCCTCGCCCATCACCCGATCCGCGGTGAAGACGTTGTAGTCCACCAGCGGCGGGGGCTGGTTGGTGACCTCGTGGGTTCGGACTCCGGTGGGCCTCTCAACGGTCGACATGCGCGGGCTCCTCTCCGATTGCTCGTGTGCAGAAGTTGATCAGGGAGGCGATCACTACGTCGGGATCGCCTCCGTTGGAAGCGGGGGAGAGCGGGCCGACCATCGCCTCGCCGATCGCGCCGATCAGCGCGGCGGCGGTGGCGTCGACGTCCTGGGTGGGCAGCTCGCCGTCCTCGATCCCCTCCGCGATCACGCCGGCCATCAGGTCGCGGTAGCTGTGGCGGAAGTGGAGGCGCTCGGCCTCGACCGCGGGGTCGACCGGCTCGGCGAGCAGGGCCCAGGCGAGCCGGCGGCCGCGCAGCGCGCGACGGGCGAAGGTCTCGATTCCGGCGGCCATCCGATCGCCCGCCGGCCCGGGAATGCCCTCGATCGCCTCCCTCATCGCATCGACCTCGTGCTGGGAGGCCTCGCGGAAGACCTCGGCGAAGAGATCGGACTTGGAGGGGAAGTGGCGGTACACGGTTCCCACCGCGACGCCCGCCCGGTCCGCGACCGCCGCGACGGGCGCGGCGACGTAGCCGCCCTCAGCGATCAGCTCGCGGGCCGCGGTCGTGATCCGACCGCGGGTCTTCGCGCGGCGGGCCTCCGTCCGCTCGGTGCTCCGATAAGCCATGAGACAAGAAGTGAATCATCGTTCACTTCTTGTGTCAACCGCAATCGCCGGGTAGGATCGCCGCCGCAATGGCTGAAGTGGACCAGACGCTCGGGAAGATCCCCCTGTTCTCGGGGATCAAGCCCAAGGAGCTGACGAAGCTCGGCAAGCGGATGACCGAGCGCAGCTTCAACGAGGGGGACGAGATCACCAAGGAGGGGGAGAGCGGGATCGGCTTCTTCGTGATCGAGGAGGGCAACGCCACGGTCAGCATCGGCGGCGAGATCGTGCGCACGCTCGGCCCCGGTGCACATTTCGGCGAGATCGCGCTGATCGACAGCGGCCCACGCTCGGCGACCATCATCGCCAGCACAGACCTGCGCTGCCGCGGGATGTCGGCCTGGGAGTTCAAGCCGTTCGTCGAGGAGCACCCCGAGGTGGCCTGGGCCCTGCTCGAGACGCTCGTCAGCCGGCTGCGCGACTCTCAGGCCGCCGGCTAGTCCGCCGGCGGGGTCGCCCCGAGTCGCTCGAGCGTGCGCTTGGCCTGCTCGCGGTCTGAGCCGCCCAGGAGCCAGCCGGTGCGCGCAGCCTGGAACGGGCACTCGATCTCGTCGAAGAGCGCCTTCGCCTCGCGAAGCTGGGCCTGATCGCCGGTGCGCTGCCCCCTCGCTCGCAGCAGGATCGCCCGCGCGTAGCGATCCTGACCCACGCGCGCCTCGGCCCCGGCGAGGGCATCGTCCGCGTCGTCGCGGGCCGCGCGCACGAAGGCCTCCGCCCGGATGCAGGCGTAGGCCGCGGTCCAGTTGCTGCCGCTCACGGCACCGGCCCCGATCGCGGCGGCGTCGTCGAAGTTGCCGCGGTGGACCTCAAGCTGGATCTCGAACATCGCCACCCCCGACTTGTGCTCCACGTCCTTCGAGCTCAGATTTCGGGCGTGCCCCATCCAGTCCTCGGCCGCCGCGTCGTCACCGCGGAAGCCGTAGATGGCGGCCGTGCAGGCGGCCGGTGTGGCGAAGGAGCCCATCGGCGGCCGGCCCCCCTCGTTCCAGGCACGGCGGGAGGCCTCCCCGAGCTCGACGGCGCTGTCCCAGTCGCCGAGGAAGAAGTTGGGCATCAGCTCGCGCTGGTACTCGGCCATCTCGATGCCGCGGCTTCGGTCGACCTCCGCTCCCCGCTTCGCGTACTCGAGCGCCTCCCGGAACTCCCCGACCTGCATCAGGCAGAGCACCATCATGTGGAGGGCGTCTGAGATCTCGACGTCCAGAGCGCGCGAGCGGGGCGCGGCGTCGAGCAGCTCGATGCGCTCCCTGGTGTGCTCAACCGCGTCCCTCTGGCGGCTCTGGAGCCAAGCGCTCGCGGTGGCGGCGTCGAGCGCGTTCTGGAGCAGCTGGCGATCGTCGGTCCGGCGAGCAAGCTCCAGCCCTTCCTGCACCGGCCCCGCCATGCCCTCCGGGTCCTTGCTCATCCAGGCGAGCCAGGCGTCGTCGAGCCGCAGGCGGGCGCACGTCGCGACGTCGTCCTCGTCCGCGAGCTCGTGCCCCCGCTTCAACATCGCCGCGAGCTCGTTGATCGGCGGGTCGCCGGCGATGCCGTGCATCCGGCTGCCGATCTCGACGCCGCGCGCATACGCCGCCGCCGCTCGGTTGTCGTCGCCGGCCCGCTCGGCCGTCTCCCCGGCCTCGCGGAACAGACGCATGCCGTGGTCACCGCGCCAGGCCCGCAGAGCCACCTCGCCGGCGGCGACCAGCGCGTCATACCGCTCGGCGCCGTCCTCTGCGAGTCGGGCCGCCTGCTCGTAGAGCTGCCGGCCGCGGGCGGCGGCGGCACGGCGAACCGCGGCGTCGGCGGCCTCCACGAGCGCCTCGCGGGCGGCGCGCCGGC
>DATBHQ010000058.1:0-28146 GCA_036557385.1 Solirubrobacterales bacterium
ATCCTGCTGCACGCTTCGCCGAACGAGGTGCGGATGGTGCTGGTCGACCCGAAGCGCGTCGAGCTCAACCACTACGAGAAGATCCCGCACCTCCTGACGCCGGTCGTGACCTCGCCGCGGCTGGCCGCGAACGTGCTCAACAACCTGATCGCCGAGATGGAGAGCCGCTACCAGATCATGGAGGTGGCCCGTTCGCGCAACCTCGGCGAGCTCAACCGGATACGGGAACGGGAGGGCGAGGCGCCGCTGCCGTTCATCCTCTGCGTGATCGACGAGCTCGCGGACCTGATGATGATCGCCCCTGCCGAGGTCGAGGACGCGATCATCCGACTGGCCCAGAAAGCCCGCGCGGTCGGGATCCATCTCCTGCTCGCGACGCAGCGGCCGTCCACGGACATCATCACGGGAACCATCAAGGTGAACATCCCCTCGCGGATCGCCTTCGCGGTCTCGTCGCAGGTGGACTCGCGAGTCATCCTGGATCAGGGTGGGGCCGAGACCCTGCTCGGCCAGGGCGACATGCTCTTCCGCCCCGCCGGCACCTCGAAGATGCAGCGCATCCAGGGCGCCTTCATCACCGAGGCCGAAATCGCCAAGATCACGGAGTTCTGGTCCAACCAGGGCGAGCCCGACTTCGCCGAGGAGCTGCTCGAGGCCGCTCAGCCATCCGGCGACGAGGCGGGCGGGGACGACGACTTCGATCCGGACTCCGACGACCTGCTCGATCAGGCCGCGCAGATCGTGGTGGAGAGCGGCACAGCCTCGGTCTCGATGATCCAGCGGCGCCTGCGGGTCGGCTACACCCGCGCCGGCCGCCTGATCGACATGCTGGAGCGGCGGGGCATCATCTCCGGCTACGAGGGCTCGAAGCCCCGCCAGGTGCTCGTCTCGATGGCGGACCTGCCGCGGGTGCTGGGCGGCGGGGGGGCCTCAACACCTGCTGGGGAAGGGGAGGCGCCTCAGCCGGTGGGGTCACCCGCAGACGCCGAATAGCTCCATTGAAAGGTTGAGGTCGCTATAGCGACCTCAATCCTTCACGCGCGGTCGAGCCGCCCTCCTTCATTGCCGGTGTTCGGGGCGCCGGTCGCCCGGTCCGCAAGAATGGCCGCGTGAGCGAGAGGAAGAGCGTGCGCGCGGGAATCCTCGTCACCGGCACCGAGGTGCTGAGCGGCTACGTCACCGACCGCAACGGGCCGTGGCTCTCGGAGCGGCTCGCCGATCTGGGCGTCGAGGTCGAGGAGATCACCGTGGTCGGAGACCGGTCCGAGGACCTGGAGGGCGCGCTGCGCCACATGCGCGACCAGGGCCTCGACCTGATCGTCACCTCCGGCGGCCTGGGGCCGACCGCCGACGATCTGACCGCCGAGGTGGTGGGGCGCTTCGCCGGCCGCGAGATGGTCCTGGATGCGGAGATGGAGGAGAAGATCCACCGGATCGTCTCCCGCTACGCGCGGCGACTCCGCTTCGACCCCGAGGCGGTGCGGGAGTCGAACCGCAAGCAGGCGATGGTGCCGAAGGGCGCCACCGCGCTCGACCCGGCGGGCACGGCGCCCGGCCTCGTGGTTCCGGCGGACGGCCAGGTGGTGATCGTCCTGCCCGGACCGCCCCGCGAGCTCCAGGAGATGTGGCCTCGCGCGCTCGCCGCGCCGGCGGCGGAGGAGGTGGTCAACCGCGCCGAGCCCTACCGGACGATGTCGATCCGGATGTTCGGGATCCCCGAGTCCGAGCTCGCCAAGACCCTGCGCGAGATCGAGTCTGACGGGGCGCCCCTCGACGAGCTGGAGATCACGACCTGCCTTCGCGGCGGCGAGCTGGTCACCGACGTCCGCCACCGCCCCGGCTCGGAGGACGCCGCCGAGGCGCTGCGCGCGGGCCTGGAGCAGCGGCTCGGCAGGTTCACGTTCACGGAGACCGGGGAGTCGGCCGAGGAGGTCGTCTTCCGCCTGCTCGGCGACCGCACGATCGCGGTGGCCGAGTCCGAGAGCGGCGGACTGCTGGCGGGGCGCCTCACCCTGCGGCCCGGCTCCTCGAAGTGGTTCGCCGGCGGCGTGGTCTCGTACTCGAACGAGTCGAAGGCGGATCTGCTCGGTGTGGACTCGAAGCTGATCGAGGCGAAGGGCGCGGTCTCGCAGGAGGTCGCGGAGGCGATGGCGGACGGGGCCCTCGATCGCTTCGGCGCGGACGTCGCCTGCGCGATCACCGGCGTCGCCGGGCCCGATGGGGGCACCGAGGAGAAGCCCGTGGGGTACGTCTGCTTCTGCGCCAAGACGGCGCAGGGTGAGATGCTCGCTCGGGACCCCGTCCTGCCCGGAACCCGCAACGACGTCCGGGAGCGCTCAGTGGTCGTCGCGCTTCACCTGGTCCGCTATCTGCTCGAGGGGCGAGAGCCCCCGCGCTGACGGCCCCTGGGTCCTAGGGCGTCTGGCCGCCGGTGAAGTCGCCGGTCCCCTGCTCCGTGGTCGTCGAATAGCCCGAGGACGACGAGCTGCTCGAGCTCGAGCTGTAGCTGGAGCCCGACGTGTGCTTGCCGTGGAAGGCCTCCAGCTCGGGCATCTCGTCGGGGACCGTGAAGTCGGGGCAGCTGCCGCCCTGGGCGGCCTCCATGTAGGAGCGCCAGATCGGCCCCGACGTTGGCCCGCCGTATCCGGTGTAGTCGCGGGAGAGCGGGTGCCCGGTCCAGACGGCGGTGGAGTAGGACGGCGTGTAGCCGACGAACCAGGCGTCGGAGAGCCCCTCGCTGGTGCCGGTCTTGCCTGCCTCCGAGGAGCAGCCGATCGAGGTGTAGCCGGCGCCGGTGCCGCTGGTGATCACGCCCTCGAGCACCTTGGTCACCTCGTAGGCCTCGCCTTCGGTGAGCACGCGCTTGCCCTCGCTCGCGCTCGGCTCATCGACCTTGCCGCTCGGGAAGACCACCCTGTCGATCGCCGTCGCGTCGTGGTGAACACCTCCGTTCGCGAGGGTGGCGTATGCGTCGGCCTGCTCGAGGGGTGTGACCCCGACGCTGAGCCCGCCGATCGCGTCGGCCGGGGGGATGAAGCAGTGGGGGCCGACCTTGCAGGGGATCTCACGGGCGCCCTTGATCCCCAGCGGCGAGGTGATCCCCATCGAGTAGGCGGTCTTCGCGATGTTGGCCGGACCGACGTCGAGGCCGAGCTGGGCGAAGACGACGTTCACGGACTCCCAGGTCGCCTGGGTCAGCGCCATCGTGCCGCCGCCCGGCTCGGCGTTGTTGACGGTCCAGGTCGAGCCGCCCGGTGTCTCCAGCGTGATCGGCGACGTGCCGTTGTAGTAGGTCGAGTCCGGGTCGACCCCCTGCTTGATCGCCGTCGTCAGGTCATAGACCTTGAACGAGGAGCCGGGCTGGCGCTGGGCGTGGGCCGCGAAGTTGAACTGGCTGTTCTCCGAGTACCGCTGGGTGGAGGCGAGGGCGACGATCTTGCCGGTCGCCGGCTCGACGGAGGCGAGCGCCGACGCGGGCCCGCCATCCGGGTAGCAGACCGAGCAGGAGTCGACCGCCTCCTGCGCCGCGGCCTGGAGCCGCGGCTGGATCGTCGTGTAGACCTTCAGGCCGCCGTTCTGGACCGTGTTCACGCCGTAGCGGTCCTGGAGCTCCTGCTTGACCAGGTCGAAGATGTAGGGCTCGCGGATCCGGTTGTACTTGTTCCCCGGGTCCAGCTCCAGGCCCTGGCCGACCGCGTCCTGGTACTCGCTCGAGCTGATCTTGCCCTGGTGCTCCATCGCCTGGAGCACCTCGTTTCGCCGGGCGAGCGCGGCCCTCGGGTTGAGCAGCGGGTTGTACTGGGAGGGCGCCTGGGGCAGCCCCGCGATCATCGCCGCCTCCGGCAGGGTCAGGTCGCGGGCGTGTTTGGAGTAGTAGGTCTCGGCGGCCGCCTCGACGCCGATCGCGGTGGCGCCCTCGTTGGTCCCGTAGGAGGCCGTGTTCAGGTACTGGGTGAGGATCCAGTCCTTGGTGTGCTGGTCCTCCTCCTCGTTGGCCAGGTGCGCCTCAATGATCTTGCGCTTGAGCGTGTCCTGCGGGTCGCGGATGTAGAGGTTGCGGACCAGCTGCTGGGTGATCGTCGAGCCGCCCTCCACTGGCTTTCCCCCGGCCGTCAGGTCCTCCCAGCCGGCCCGGATGATCGCCGAGGGATCGATGCCGCCGTGCTCGTAGAAGCGCCGGTCCTCGATCGCCACCGTCGCGTCCTTCAGGTCCTCCGGGATGTGCTCGCTCGAGATCGGCTGCCGGATCTTGTCGGAGTGGATCACCCCGAGCAGGGAGCCGTCGGCGGCGTAGATCTTCGAGACCGCCCCCTTCGTGATCGGCCGCAGGGAGGCGAGTGAGGGCGCCGAGTCGTACACGCTGATCACCCAGACGGCGCCGGCCGTGACGCCGACCGCGAGCAGCGCGAGGGGAAGGCCGAGGGCCAAGAGGAGCTTCTTCCTGCCCGAGTCCCGAAGGCGCCGGCGCCGTCTGCGCGCTCGCTGCGTCATCTGCCCCAAAAAGTAGACAGATGGGCCGGTCGGCATGTTTTCGGGCGTTGAGACGAGCGATCCCGCGCCGGAGGGGGAGAGGGCGGCTTCGTGCCTCATTAGGCCCTCGTGACCGAGTGCGGCCGATGCGCGTTCTAGCTTTTCTCCGTGGCCAAGGAGCGGCTCAAGAGCCCCAGGGCTCGCCTGTTCGTGGCCCTCGACCTGCCCGACGACGTCCGCTCGGGGCTCGTCGACTGGCAACGGACGGCGCTCTCGGACCCGGCCCTGCGCACGGTCAGGCCCGAGTCGCTCCACATCACCCTCGTCTTCCTCGGCTACCAGGCCGAGAAGGAGGTGAGGAAGATCGCCCGGACCGCCTTCACCGTCGATGCCGAGGCCCCCGCGGTGGAGCTGGTCGGCGAGCCGCTGGGGGTCCCCGGCAAGCGCCCGCGCCTGATCGCGCTCGACGCGCGCTCGGAGGAGACGGTGGCCCTGCAGAAGCAGGTGGAGGAGAACCTGGTCGCGGAGGGCTTCTACGAGCCCGAGAAGCGACCCTTCTGGCCGCACCTCACCGTGGCCAGGGTGAGGCCGGAGGCGCCGGGCGGCCGCAAGCCCGCCCAGCTCCGCAACCAGCCGCACCCGCTGCCCGAACACATGTTCCGGTTCTTCCGTCCGACCCGTCTGGTGCTCTTCAAGTCCCACCTGCGCCGGAGCGGCGCGGAGTACGAGTCCCTGGCCGAGTTGGAGCTCCCGACCGCCACCGACGACCAGACAGCAGAGAGGTGACCCAATGGCAGATCAGAAGCCCAATTTGAGAGAGGCCGGCGAGAAGGACGCGAAGGCCCGCGACCAGGCGCTGCAGGCGGCCGTCAAGCAGATCGAGCAGAACTTCGGGCAGGGCGCCCTGATGAAGCTCGGGGACGTCGGCGCGATGGACGTGGAGGCGATCTCCACCGGCGCGCTGCCCCTGGACATCGCGCTCGGGGTGGGAGGCGTTCCGCGGGGCAGGATCGTGGAGATCTTCGGTCCCGAGTCCTCGGGGAAGACGACCCTGATCTACCACATCGTCGCCGAGGCCCAGGCGCGCGGCGGCGTCTGCGCCTTCGTCGACACCGAGCACGCGATCGATCCCACCTACGCGCGCCGGATCGGCGTGAACACCGACGAGCTGCTGATCTCCCAGCCGGACTACGGCGAGCAGGCGCTCGAGATCGTCGACGTGCTGGTGCGCTCCGGCGCCGTCGACGTGGTGGCGGTCGACTCGGTCGCGGCGCTGACCCCGCGGGTCGAGCTCGAGGGGCAGATGGGCGACTCGCACGTCGGGCTCCAGGCCCGCCTGATGTCACAGGCGCTGCGCAAGCTGGCCGGCAACCTGAACCGCGCCAAGACCGTCTGCCTGTTCACCAACCAGATCCGGGAGAAGATCGGGGTGATGTTCGGATGCTTCCATTACGACGCGCGCGTCGTGCTCGCCGACGGGAGCACCGAGAAGATCGGCAAGATCGTCAATCAGAGAATGCCGGTCGAGGTCATGTCGATGGACCCGGAGACCGGGGAGATCTCGCCGAGGAAGATCGTCGAGTACTACAACAACGGTGAGACCGACGAGTGGCTTCAGTTCGAGGTCGCCGCAGGTGGCGGTTCGGGCAAGCGGAAGTTCGCGTGCACGCCGAACCATCTGATCTTCACTCCCGAAGGCGAGAAGCCGGCGGCGGAGATCGAGGAAGGGGATGAGGTTCTAGCTGCCGTCAAGCAATACGCTCTCAGCGAGGATCAGCTCAAGCTGATCATCGGCAGCGCGCTGGGCGACGGATCCCTGCGCTACGCCTCGGATCACAACGTCTCATTCCGGGTCGGTCACGGTGAGAAGCAGCGCGAGTACTGCGAGTGGAAGCAGGAGATGCTCGCGCCGTTCGCGCACAAGATCGGCGCGACTGGCAATGGCATCGGCTTCGACACGATTCCGATGCGCCAGCTCTCCTGGCTGCACGACGCGATCTACGCCAAGGCGGGTGGGAGAACAGTCAGCGACACGCTGATTGAGCAGCTCGACGAGCGTGCGGTTGCGGCTTGGTACTGCGACGACGGCTCCTTCTCAGGTCACTACGAGCGATGGGGGCACGGCAAGGCCGTGATCTATTGCAGTGCCTTGACAAACGAGGACAAGGAACGTCTTGCTCTCAAGCTCGAGCAACTCGGGATGGGTCGAGCGACTGTCAGGGATCGCGAGCTCATGTTCAGCGGTGGACGAGCCCGACAGTTCCATGAGAAAGTCGCGCCATACGTCCATCCGTCACTGGACTACAAGCTCCACCCTGATCTCAGGGGGCGTTTCGGATGGCATCCCGACACGAGCGACGCCCATCTGAATGGCACGCGTCTCACCTCTCGGACCAGCCTGAAAGCGGCTCCGATGAAGGTGCTGCGCAAGTACCGCAAGCCGGCTACACCACGGAAGCGAGATCGATTTGACCTGCAAATCGAGGGAAATCACACCTACCTCGTGGATCACGTGGTGGTCCACAACTCCCCCGAAACGCAGCCCGGCGGCCGTGCGCTCAAGTTCTATTCCTCCCAGCGTCTCGACATCCGCCGGATCGAGACCCTCAAGGAGGGCACCGAGGCCGTCGGCAACCGGGTTCGGGTCAAGGTCGTGAAGAACAAGGTGGCGCCGCCGTTCCGCCAGGCCGAGTTCGACATCGAGTACGGCACCGGGATCTCGAAGGAGGGCGGCCTGCTCGACATGGCGCTCGAGCACGGCCTGGTCCAGAAGTCGGGCTCGTTCTTCTCCTACGGGGAGACCCGGCTCGGCCAAGGCCGCAACAACACCAAGGAGTTCCTGCGCGACAACCCGGAGCTGTCCGCCGAGCTCGAGACCAAGGTGCACGAGAAGCTCGGGGTCGGAGCCGAGGCCGAGGCGCGGCCGGAGGCCGAGAAGGAGGCCGACGCCGAGAAGGCCGAGGCGGCCGTGAAGGCGGTCAAGAAGCCGGAGGCGGCGAAGAAGCCGGAGAAGAAGGCTGCGTAGGGACCGCGACAGCGGTCCCAACTGATGCAGGATCCATACGACCTCGCGCTCAAGGCGCTCGGCTACAAGGAGCGCACCGAGTCCGAGCTGCGCGCCTGGCTGGCTGAGCGCGGGGTGGAGGACGGCGAGATCGAGGAGGTGATCGCCCTGCTCGCCGAGGCGGGGGCGATCGACGACGCCGGCTTCGCGCGCCGCTACGCCGCCGACAAGCAGCTCCTCGCCGGCTGGGGGCCGGATCGCATCGCGAGGGCCCTCGAGGGTCGCGGAGTCGCTTCGGAGCACATCGAGGCGGCGCTGGGCGGCGATGACGAGACGGCGCAGCTCGAGCGCGCCACGGCGCTGCTCGCGGATCGCGGCCTGAGCTGTGATTCGGAGCGGGAGCGCGAGCGGGCGCTGGGGGTCCTGCTCAGGCGCGGCTATCCGCTCGAGTTGGCCTACGAGGCCGTGCGGGGGGCCGAGCGGCAAGCCCGGGACGCCGCATAGAATCCAGCCCGCATGGACGGGAACTTCTTCTTCGTGCTCGGCATCGTGCTCGTCGTCGCGGCCGTCGCGCTCGCCTTCCTCGGGATCCGCGCGGGCGACCGGTTTCCGGGCAGCCGCGTCGTGTTGGTCGGTGTCACGGCGATCTTCGCGGCGGTCGTGGTCGCGACCATGGCCTTTGCGGTCGTGAAGTCGCAGGACGAGCAGAAGGAGCGAAACGAGAAGCTCGCCAAGGAGCAAGAGCAGGCGCAGCCCGAGAACGGGGGCGGGGCGCAGCCCGCTCAGCCCACGGGAGGTGCCGCGACGGAGAGCCTCGACGTCACCTCGCCGGCGGACGGCGGCCTGAGCTACGAGCCGAACGGCCTGACCGCCAAGCCCGGCAACGTGACGATCACCTACGACAACCCCTCGCAGGTCCCCCACAGCATCGCGGTCGCCACGGCCAACGGGAACGTGCTCGGAGAGGTGCAGCCGTTCACGAACGGCAAGCAGTCGGTGGACCTCTCCAACCTCGCGCCCGGGAAGTACGTCTTCTACTGCACGGTCCCGGGGCACCGGGAGGCGGGCATGGAGGGCAACCTGACGGTCACCGGCGGCCCCACGCCCTAGCTCCACTCGCGCCCTCCGCTCCCCTAAATTGACGGCGATGGAGCGCCGCTACCACGTCACCACGTTCGGGTGTCAGATGAACGAGCACGACTCCGAGCGGATGAAGGGGATGCTCGACTCGCTCGGCTACGTCGAGGCCGAGGACCGCGACGGGGCGGACCTGATTCTCTTCAACACCTGCTCGATCCGGGAGTCCGCCGACAACCGCTTCATCGCTCACCTGGGCGAGGCGAAGCGGCTGAAGTCGGAGGACCCCGCGCGGGTGGTGGGTGTGGGCGGCTGCTGGGCGCAGTCCGTGAAGGACGAGGTCTTCCGCCGCTTCCCGTTCGTCGACGTCGCGTTCGGGCCGGGGCAGATCCACCGCCTGGCCGAGTTCCTCACCTCGGACTCGCTGACGGCGCAGGGCTACTTCGAGTTCGAGGACGTCTCGGGCCATCTGCCGATGAAGCGCGAGCGGGAGTTCCAGGCCTGGGTGCAGATCTCCCAGGGGTGCAACTGCGTCTGCTCCTACTGCATCGTGCCCTCCGTCAGGGGGCGCGAGGTGAGCCGGGACCCGGCCGAGCTGCTCAGTGAGATCGAGCGGCTCGCGGCCGACGGAGTCCGTGAGGTGACCCTCCTCGGACAGAACGTGAACAGCTACGGGCGCGACCTGCCCAAGGAGCGCCGCATCGGCTTCGCCGACCTGCTGGGCCGCGTGGACGCGATCGGTGGCATCGACCGGATCCGCTACACGAGCCCCCACCCGAAGGACACTCGGGAGGAGGTGATCCGCGCCCACGCTGAGCTTCCGTCCGTCTGCGAGCACATTCACCTGCCGCTCCAGTCGGGCTCGAGCGCGGTGCTGAAGCGGATGCGCCGCACCTACAACCGGGAGCGCTACCTGGACCGCGTCGCCCTGATCCGCGAGCACGTCCCGGACTGCGCGATCACCACCGACATCATCGTCGGGTTCCCGGGGGAGACCGAGGCCGATTTCGAGCAGACGTTGGAGGTGGCGGACGCGGTCGGATACGACGGCGCCTTCACGTTCATCTTCTCGCCGCGGCGAGGGACGGAGGCGGCCGAGCTCGACGACCAGCTTCCCCACGTGGTGAAGCGCGAGCGATTGGAGCGGCTGGTCGAGCTGGTGCAGCGCAGGGCGCGCGAGCGCGCCGAGCGCTTCGTCGGCCGCGCGATGGAGGTGTTGGTCGAGGGCCCGAGTCGCACCGACCCGAGCCGCCTGCGGGGGCGCACGCGGCACAACAAGACCGTCAACTTCGACGGGACCGCAACACCGGGCGAGTTGGTCGAGGTCGAGATCAGCGGTGCGACCTCGATGACCCTGAGCGGGTCGGAACGGCTGCTCAGCCGAGCCGTTTGAAGGTCCTCGCGCTGTTCGGCCCGACGGCTGTGGGGAAGACCGGGGTGGCGATCGCCGTTGCCGACCTTCTGCGTGAGCGGGGGGAGGACCCGGTAGCCGTCAACTGCGACTCGATCCAGGTCTATCGCGGCCTCGAGGTGCTGAGCGGCGCCGCCGATGCCGAGCAGCGGGCTCAGCTCGAGCACCGCCTGCTCTCCTTCGTCGACCCGACCGAGGAGTTCAGCGCGGGGCGGTTCGCGGAGCTGGCTCACATCGAGATCGACTCGCTGCTGGCCGATGGGCGGCGCCCGATCGTCGTCGGCGGGACCGGCCTCTACCTGCGCGCGGCGCTGGCGGACCTCGACCTGCGGCCGCCGGTGCCGCCCGAGATCCGCGAGCAGGTGGAGCGCGAGCTCGAAGCGCGCGGCCCCGCCGCGCTGCACGCGGAGCTCGACGAGGATCTCGCCGCCGGCGTCGACCCCCATGACCGGAAGCGAATCGCCCGCTTCACCGAGCTCAGCAGGGCCGGCATCGAGCCGGCGCGGGGTAGCGAGCGGCTCTGGACCGCTGAGCTTCGCCACCCGACGGTCCTGGTCGGCCTCTCGATGGCCCGGGGGCAGCTCGGCGAGCGCATCGATCAGCGTGTGGACGAGATGGTCGCGTCGGCTGCGGCGGATGAGGCCCGCCGGGCCGCCGCCGCAGGCGCCTCCCGCACGGCTCGCGCCGCGCTCGGCTTCGAGGACCTGATCGAGGGGAACCCTCGCGCGATGAAGCGAGCCCATCGACAGTACGCTCGGCGACAACTGACCTGGATGCGGCGGATGGAGGGGGTCACGGTGATCGACCGCACGAGCCGCGAGGATGTGAGCGTGGCGGCGGAGATCATGGAGTTCCTCTGATGGATTCAGCGGGCCGTGAGGAGCTCGTACGGCGCTCCATCGCTGCCTGGAACGCCGACGACTGGGAGGACCAGCTCAGGGCGATCTGGAGCCCGAACGGGACGATCGTCTCGCCCGAGGGCTGGCCCGAGTCAGGCGAGTTCGCGGGTTGGCCGGCGATGCTCGAGCAGTGGCGCCGGATCAAGGGCTCGTGGGCCGAGGAGCGGATCGAAGCGGTTGGAGTCCAGTCGATCGGCGAGCGCGTGCTCGGTGATCTCCACTGGACCATGCGTGGCGATGCGAGCGGGGCGCCACTGGAAGTCGATGTGGCGATGGTCTGCGAGTTCGAGGGCGGGAGGCTCTCGAAGATGACGTACTTCCTGGATCACGAGAGTGCCCGCGCGGCCGCGGAGGCGAACGAGTGAAGTTCGAGAAGTGGACCGCTCTCGGCAACGACTACCTGATCGTCGAGGCGGCCTCGCTGCCGTGGGAGCCGACGCCCGAGCGGGTGAGGCTGCTCTGCGACCCGCACTTCGGGGTCGGCTCGGACGGCCTGCTGCTCCTGGCGCCGGTCGAGGACCCCGGCTACGTGGCGGAGCTGCGGATCTTCAATCCCGACGGATCCGAGGCGGAGCTCTCCGGCAACGGCGCCCGTGAGGCGGTGCTCTACCTGCGTCGCTCCGGCTGGACCGACGCGGATGAGTTCACGATCGTGACCAAGGCCGGCCCGATCACGCCGACGATTCGCTCCGACCGAGAGGCCACGCTGGAGATGGGGCGGGCGAGCACCGCCTCGGACGACTACCCGACCGGCTCAGAGGACGGACGGGGGGAGGTGGTCGCCGGGGGCCGCTCCTGGGACTTTCAGCACGTCTCGATCGGCAACCCGCAGTGCGCGATCGAGGTGGGCGACGAGCTCGAGTCGCTCGACCTTCCGGCGATCGGGCCGGAGATCGAGAGCAGCCCGCTGTTCCCCAACCGCACCAATGTGAGCTTCTACCGGGTCGAGGGCGACAGGGTCCGAGCCCGGATCTTCGAGCGCGGTGTGGGGGAGACGCTCTCCTCGGGAACGGGCGCGTCCGGGGCGGCCGTGGCCGCGCACCTGGCCGGGGCGCCCCGCGCGCTCACCGTCGGGCTCGACGGCGGCGCGCTCGAGGTGGAGATCTCAGACCAGCTGGCGGTCCGCCTGACGGGCTGGGCCGAGCCCGTGATCTCGGGCGAGCTCTCGCCGGAGCTGCTCCACGCGCTCGCGGCCCTCTAGCCTTCCCGCTTCGAATGGCGGCACCGACCAAGAAGAGGGGCCTCGCCGCCCCGTCAGAGCGGCTGGAGGCGATCCCGCCGTACATGTTCGCCGAGCTCGAGCGGCGAATCGAGGCCAAGCGCGACGAGGGGATCGACGTGATCAGCCTCGGCATCGGGGATCCGGACACGCCGACCTTCCGCTACATCGTCGAGGCGATGCGGGAGGCGGTGGGCGACCCCGAGGCGCAGCGGTATCCGAGCAATCGCGGCCGGCGCGAATTCAGGGAGGCCTTCGCCGACTTCTACCTGGAGCGGTTCGGGGTCGAGATCGATCCGATCGCCGAGGTGATCCCGGCGATCGGCGCGAAGGAGTGCATCTACAACCTCTGCTTCGCGTTCCTCGATCCCGGCGACGTCGCCCTGGCGTCGGACCCGGGG
Source organism: Solirubrobacterales bacterium (assembly GCA_036557385.1). Lineage (GTDB taxonomy): Bacteria > Actinomycetota > Thermoleophilia > Solirubrobacterales > 70-9 > DASUPK01. The sequence continues at coordinate 12,482 of DATBHQ010000058.1, forward strand.
TACCCGGTGTACACGGGCGGACCGGTGCTCGCCGGCGCGGAGGCCCACCTGCTGCCGCTGCGGCGGGACCTCGAATTCACTCCTGACCTGGACGCGATCCCGGAGGAGAAGCTGGAGGCGGCGCGGCTGTTGTTCATCAACTACCCGAACAACCCGACCGGGGCGACGGTGCCGGAGGGGTTCTTCGAGCGCGTGGTCGAGCTCGCCCACCGACACGAGTTCCTCGTCGTCCACGACAACGCCTACTCGGAGACGACCTACGACGGGTACGTCGCGCCGAGCTTCCTGGCGACGCCGGGCGCTAAGGAGATCGGGGTCGAGGTCTTCTCATTGTCCAAGGGCTACAACATGACCGGCTGGCGCTGCGCCGCGATCCTCGGCAACGCAGAGGCGATAGGGACCTACTGGCGGCTGAAGACGAACATCGACTCCGGGCTCTTCGAGGCGGTGCAGCTCGCCGGAGCCGCGGCGCTGCGGGGGCCTCGCACGGAGGTCGAGGAGATGTGCCGGATCTACGAGCGTCGCAGGGACCTGGTGGTCGAGGCGCTCGGTGACATCGGGGTGCAGGTGGCGCCTCCGCTGGGAACGATCTACGTCTGGGCGCCCGTCCCGGATGGCTACACGTCCACGTCGTTCGCGGAGAAGGTGCTGGAGGAGGCGGCCGTGGTGATCTCGCCCGGCTCGATGTACGGGCCGAGCGGCGAGGGCTTCTTCCGGATCTCCCTGACCACGCCGGATGAGCTGCTCACCGAGGCCGTCGAGCGGATGCGGGTTCATCTGGCCTCGTAGCGGGTAGGCGCGGGAACCGGCGCACAGCCGCCGGCGACTCCGTAGTTTTGGGCCCGCGACGGGCCCCGCGGGGGGGCGAATCGGCCTTTATCGGGCACTCAGCTAAAGGCGTGAGCCTGCACCGCCGACCGACGATTCAATGAGCGAGATCGGACTGATACTGGCACTCGGCTGCGCCGCCTTCACGGGGGTGGCGATGCTCTGCAAGCACCGCGGTGCCGTCGCCGCCCCCGACGTCGCGATGCGGAGCCCGCTGCGAAGCGCGGCGGCGCTGTTTCGCTCGCGCTGGTGGGTGATCGGGTTCGCGCTCGCCGCGCTCGGATGGGCACTGCACGTCGTCGCCCTCTCGATGGCCCCCCTGTCGCTCGTCCAGGCTGTGATCGCCGGCGGGCTCGTGCTGCTGGCCGTCCCGGCGCGGCGCTGGTTCGGGGTTGCCGTCGGGACACGGGACCTGATCGGGCTCGGGCTCTGCGCGGCCGGGCTCGGCTTCCTGGCGCTGACCGCCGGTCACGCGAAGGAGGACGGCGCCTTCACCCATTCGACCATGCTCGCCTTCGAGGGCGGAACGCTCGTCCTCGCGGGCGCGCTGCTGGTCGCGTCCGCGCACCGGCGGCTCGTCAGCAGCGGCTGGCTCCTGCTCGCCGTGGCCGCCGGGACATCGGTGGGCGTCTCCGACGTCGCGATCAAGGCGCTCGCGGTGACCGTTCCCTCCTCGCCGCTCACCCTGTTCAGCCCCTGGACCGCGATGGCCATCGTCGGTGGGGTCGGCGGCTTTCTCGCACTCGCCCGGGGACTGCAGCTCGGAGAACCCATGGCGGTGATCGTCGCCTTCTCCGTCAGCGCCACGCTGGCAGCGATCACCGGTGGGATCCTCGTCTTCGGGGATCCGCTCGGCTCGGATGCCCTCGACGTGATCGCGCGCTGCCTCGCCTTCGTGGCCGTGATCGCGGCCGCGGCGCTCCTCCCCCTGGTGCCCCAGAAGGCCGCCGAGGGCGCTGCGGCGCCGCAGGCCGCCGCCTGAGGTCGCGCCTCCGCCGCCCCCGGCGCTCCCCCTACCATCAAGGGAGTGCAGAGAAACCGCAACGGACGCGCCTCCGAGAGCCGCTACGGCACCGGCGTGGTCAATCCCCGCGCCCGCCAGCGGGCCTTCGCGATCGGCGTCGTGGGGGAGGGCGAGCATCGCGAGGACCCACTCGCCGAGCTCAAGGAGCTCCTGCGGACGGCCGGCGTCGCCACGGCCGGAGAGCTGACCCAGGCGCGCGCGCAGCCCGATCCTGACCGCTACCTGGGACGCGGCAAGCTGACCGAGCTGCGACGCGAGATCGCAGCCTCCGACGCCAACCTGGTCGCCTGCGACGACGAGCTCGTGCCACGCCAGGAGCGCAACCTCGAGCAGGCGCTCGGGGTCCCCGTGATCGACCGCACGGCGGTGATCCTCGACATCTTCGCCGACCACGCCCACACGGCCGAGGGAAAGCTTCAGGTAGAGCTGGCGCAGCTCGAATACAACCTCGCCCGCATGCGGGGCCTGTGGACGCACCTCGAGCGGCTCGGGGCGGGGCGAATCGACGGCGGCATCGGCACCCGTGGGCCCGGTGAGTCGCAGATCGAGACCGATCGTCGCCTCGCGCGCGACCGGATCACCGCCCTGCGGCGCCGGCTGCGGGACGTGGAGCGCAACCGCGCGGTGATGCGAGCCGAGCGCGAGCGAGCGGCGCTGCCCTCCGTCGCGCTCGCCGGCTACACCAACGCGGGGAAGTCGACGCTGCTCAACGCGCTCACCGGATCCGGGGTGGGCGTGGGGGAGAGGCTCTTCCACACGCTCGACCCGACGACCCGGGCGTTCACCTACGAGGGCCGGCGCTACCTGCTCACCGACACGGTCGGCTTCATCCGCAAGCTGCCTCACCAGCTCGTCGAGGCCTTCAAGGCGACGCTGGAGGAGACCGTGCTCGCCGACCTCATCCTGCACGTCGTCGACGGATCGGAGCCCGAGGCCGAGCGGGTGGACTCGATCGCGGCGGCGGATGCCGCGCTCGAGGAGATCGGCGCCGGCGCTTCACCGCGCCTGCTGGTGATGAACAAGATCGACCTGCTCGACGCGGCCGAGCGCCGCGAGCTGCAGCTGCGTCATCCCGAGGCGATCCCGGTGGCCGCGGAGACGGGCGAGGGACTGGATGACCTGAGGGCTCGGATCGCCGAGACGATCGCTGCGTCATTGATCCGAGTGGAGCTGCTCGTACCCTTTGACGCCGGTGATCGGCTTTCGGAGCTTCACGAGATCGCTGGTGATCTCGAGCGCGAGGATCGCGCGGACGGGGTTGTCGTTCGCGCGCGCCTTCCTGCCGCGCTCGCCGAGCGATTCGCCGACCTCGACGCGAACGGACGCGTCGCACGGTCCGGAAACGGCGGCGCCCGCGCGCGAGACCGAGCCTGATGCGGTCGGTGGCGGCGCGGTTGCGGTCGCCATCGCCGATCACGAGCGGCCGGACGTCGTCAGCGGCGAGCTGCGGTTCGTCAAGCTCAACGAGCGGGCGATCCTGCCCACCCGGGCTCACGACGACGACGCCGGGCTGGACCTGTACGCCGCCGAGTCCGCTCGCCTGGCGCCCGGCGCGCGAGTCAGCGTCGGCACCGGCCTCGCCGTCCAGATCCCCGAGGGCGTGGGCGGGCTCGTCCTGCCGCGCTCGGGGCTCGCGCTCAAGCACGGCGTCACCCTGGTCAACTCTCCGGGGCTGATCGACCCCGGTTATCGGGGAGAGGTGCGCGTGCTCCTGCTCAACACCGACCCGACCCTCGAGTTCCAGGTCTCGCCGGGCGACCGTGTAGCGCAGCTCCTGCTCGTCCCGGTCGCCCACGCCAGGCCGCTGCAGGCCGAGGCGCTCGGCGAATCGACCCGTGGCGCGGGCGGGTTCGGCTCCTCGGGCAGCTAGCTGCTAGCCGGCGGCGCGTGCGAGCTCGTTGACGAGCGCCCTGGCGTTCGGCGTGCCGACGCCGGTCGGCACGTCATAGCCGCGGCCGGCTGCGTCCCCCGGGATGGTGTAGGTCTGGCCGTCCTGGGTGAAGGTGACGGTGTTGTCGCCGCGGGTGACGTCCACGAGGCCCTTGGCGCGCCGGCGGCTGAGGTCGTAGAGCGTCGGATTCAGGAGACCGAGCCCATGGCCGGCGGCCTGTGCCGCGATCGCGACGACCGAGGAGAACTCGGGAGTGGACTCGCTGGTGCCGCAGATCACGTGGTAGCCGGTCTCGTCGGTGACGAAGCTCACGTACACGAGGACGCCGCCATCGCAGGCGCCGCTCATCGAGATGTCGGCCTGACCGCGTGCGGAGCCGACGATGCCCCTGACGCGGTCCTGGTAGTTGGGCCGCGCGAAGACGTGGGAGCGGCCGGAGCCGCCCGCGATCGCGCTCGGCTCGGGTCCGGCGACGTTCGGGTTGAAGCTGTCGTTCCAGACGTTGTCCGGGGCGGTCCTGTTGCCGTTCGCGTCGAGGTGGAGCTGGGTGCCGCCGACCGCAGTGACCAGCGGATCGGACCCGGGCCAGCCGACCACCGGGAAGGTGTAGAGATGCTCGAGGTCGGTCTGGTAGGAGGTCGGGCCCTCGTCGCCCGTGGCCGCGAGCACGGAGACGCCGTTCTGGGCGGCGTTCTGGAAGGCGCTGCGCTGCTGCATGATCGAGAAGCTGCTCGGGAAGGTCTCCTCGGTCGCGCCGAAGCTCTGCGAGATCACGTCGGCCAGGTTGTGCTTGATGACGAAGTTCTCGGACTTGATCATCTCCGGGATTCCGGTGAGGCCCTCGGTCTCGGAGACCGGCGTCTCGACGAGGAGGATCCTGGCTCCCGGGGCGAGGGCGTGCGCCCACTCGACGTCGAGCGTCGTCTCGTAGGCCCAGCCGACCATGTCGTCGTCGGTCGGATCGAAGGGCGGGGGAGCCCCGGCCGGGTGGATCACCCTGAGGCTGGGCGGCGCCGGGAGGCCGAAGTCCGCATCGAACTGCGCGACGTCCTGTCTGATGGTCGGAGACCCGAAGGAGTCGACGATCGCGATCGTGCTGCCCTTCCCGTTCAGCCCCTGCTTGAAGAGCGGGTTGAAGCGATAGGCCCTCTGCAGCTGGAAGGGCGCGTAACAGGCCACCTGGAAGGAGGCCTCGCAGTCGGCGGTCGTCGGTGCCTGCCGGGAGGCGTAGAGGTGGAGGAGGTTGTGCTCGCGCTGGAAGCGGTGACCCCGGGCGGCCTTGGGCGTCGTTCCCGAGGGGGTCTGCGCGATCGCAACCGGTACTGCGACGGCGGCCGCGAAGACGAGCACGGCGATGGTTGTGAGCAGCCGATTCCCCCTGTTCACGTTGCCCTCGCTACCCCTGTGAGCAAACGCTCAAACGCGGGGGCGTGATGCGAGTGTCAGCCGGCTGACTGCTCGGGGGCGCTGCTGAAGGAGACCTGAGGGGCCTCGCGCTCCGCCGCCTCGGTGATCTCGAAGTACTCCTTGGGGGTGTAGCCCATCTGGTTGGCGGGGATCGAGGCGGGGAACTGCTGGATCCGGGTGTTGAACTGCTGCACGTTCGAGTTGTAGATCCGGCGCGATGCCTGGATCTCGTCCTCGACCTCGGAGAGCTGGCGCTGCAGCTGCTGGAAGTTCTCGGTCGCGCGAAGCTGCGGGTACTGCTCGGCGACGACCCGCAGGCCGCCCAGCGCCGCGGTCAGCTGGCCCTCGGCCTTGCCCGCCTCCTCCGGCCCGCTCGCCTGCATGGCGGCGGCGCGAGCCTGGGTCACCTTCTCGAAGGTCTGGGACTCGTGCGCGGCGTAGCCCTTGACCGTCTCGACCAGGTTGGGGATCAGGTCATGCCGGCGCTTGAGCTGGACGTCGATGCCGCTCCAGGACTCGGCCACGCGCTGGTTGAGGCTGACCAGGCTGTTGCGGATCAGGACGTAGATCAGCCCGGCCAGGATCAGCAGCGCCACGATGATGATCACGATCACCATGAGGACGGGATCCTAGCCTCTCGCGGCTGCGTGCAGGGCGGATTCGTGCGCGGCGGCCTCCAGCTCGTCGTCGAGCGGCTCGAGCTCCGGCTCGGCGCCGGTCCGTCGCCCGATCGCGAGCGCGATCAACCGGTCGGCGAGCCAGGCGTTCTTCGGCAGGAGCGGCCCGTGCAGGTAGGTGCCGATCAGGTTGTCGCGCCTGACGCCCTCGCGGCCGTCGCGGCCGTTGTTGCCGTGGCCGTGCAGGACGCGGCCGAGCGGCTCCGCCGCGGGGCCCAGCTGCGTGCGGCCGCCGTGGTTCTCGAAGCCCGCCAGGACCCGGGGGCCCTGCCCGAGGTCGGCCTCGATCGAGACGTTGCCGATCAGGCGCGGGCCGGGCTCACGCACGGTCTCGAGGTCGGCGATGCCGAGGCCCGGGATCGATTGATCCCCAAGCTGGTAGCGGTGGCCGAGCAGCTGGTAGCCGCCGCAGACCGCGAGCAGGGCGGCCCCGTCCGTGACCGCGGAGGCGATCGCCTCCCGCTTGGTCTCGAGCATGTCCCGGGCGACGAGCACCTGGTCGCGGTCCTGGCCGCCGCCGATGTAGATCAGGTCGTGCTCGGCCGGATCGAACCCGTCGCCGGGGCCGGAGGCCGCGTACTCGAACGGGATCCCGCGCCACTCGCAGCGGCGCTGGAGGAAGAGGATGTTGCCCCGGTCCGCGTAGATGTTCATCTGCTCGGGGTAGAGGGCGAGCAGGCGGAGCCCCGGGACGCTCACGCCGGGACCTCGAGCAGGACGACGGTGGAATCCGCCTCGTCGGGGCCCGCGGCGATCTGGCGTCTGCCCGCGGGGCGCAGGCCGGCCTCCTCGGCCTCGGCCTCGAGCCGCTCCGGGCTCAGGCGAGCGAGGACCTCGTCCTGCACGACGCGCTCCATCTCTCCCTCCGGGGAGACTCGCTCGCGCAGGCGGCGGATGGTGAGGACGTCATCGCCGACCTGCACCCAGAGGGGCTCGCTCGAGTAGACCCAGCCGTCGAGCTCCCGCATGTCGGGGAGGATCTGGGTGCTCGCGACGCCGGCGCTGAGCAGCGTGCTCTCGTCGACTACGGTCAGCGCGATCGTGCCGCCGGGGGCCATCAGCTCGGCGAGGCGGCCGAGGAGGGCGGGGCGCGCGGAGCCCTCGACGATCTGGATCAGGTGCAGGGGCCCGATGGCGAGGCCGGCGGGCCCCTGCAGGCGCAGCTCGGCGGGGGAGCCCAGGTCCGCGGCGATCGTCGTCGCCGGGAGCCCGCGCTCGGCGAGGGAGCTCCGGAGCCTCCGGACCAGGTCCGGGTCTCGCTCCAGCGCGATCACCTCCAGGCCCCGGCCGGCGAGATCGAGGGTGACGCGGCCAGCTCCGGCGCCCAGCTCGAGGATCGGCCGGGGCGCCTTCTCGGCGAGCGCCCGCCAGAGCGGCAGGTCCGCCTCATAGGAGCCGAACTCGACCTCCTGCCAGATCGCCGCCTCGTCCAGCGCGGGCACACGGGTCTCGCGGGCAGCGCTCATTGCCAGTACTCCTTCGCCAGGCCGCGCTGGGCGAGGAGGGTCCGCAGCTCGATCAGCGCGGTGTAGGTGGGCAGGGCGAAGAGGCGGACGGGCGCGGCCTGGACCGCCGCGTCCAGCGACGGCCCGATCGGACCTGCCACCTCGATCGAGTCCTCGGGCCAGCCCCCGTACTTGAGGCGCAGCGCCATCTCGGGCGCGCGGGTGCCCGCGCAGACCACGCGTCGCACGGAGCCGGCGAGCAGCTCGAAATCGGCGTCCCAGATCCAGGAGACGTCGCGCCCGTCGGCGATGCGGTCGTTGAGCGCGAGCCAGAGGTCTATCCCTCCGTTCGCGGACTCGAGCGTGAGCGTGCGGAGCACCTCGTTCGCTCCCGCCGGGTTCTTGATCAGCAGGATCGAGACCGGCTTGCCCGAGACTTCGATGGTCTCCACCCGCCCGAAGACGGCGCGGGTCGACTCGAGCCCCTCCCGGATGCGCTCCAGCGCCACGCCGGAGCGCAGCCCCGCGGTAACCGCGGCGAGGGCGTTGTAGACGTTGTAGAGCCCGGGGAGGGGGAGCTCGACGTCGAGGTCGCCCTGCGGCGTTGTCATGTGAACCCGCGAGCCGGAGATGCCGTGGAGCTCGATCCTCGTCGCGGCGACGTCCGGGCTGGGGCGGTCGGCGCCGCAATTCGGGCATCTGTAGTGGCCGAGGTGGCCGACGAACGCTCGGTCGTAGACGTAGGGCGCGCCGCAGCGCCGGCAGTGCTTCGCGTCGTGGGCGTGCTGGAGCTCCGGCAGCGCCTGGCTGGAGTCCTCGATGCCGAAGTAGGTGACGCCTCGTCGGCGCCTCAACTGCTCGTCTCGCCCCAGGTCAGCGATCAGGGGGTCGTCGGCGTTCAGCGCGAGCTCGCTCGTGCCCTCGAGCCGGTCGACGAGCCCCGCCCATTCGTCGGCCAAGCGCTCGAGCTCGCCGTAGCGGTCGAGCTGGTCGCGGAAGAGGTTGCCGAGCACCAGCAGGCGGGGGCGGAGCCGGGGCGCAACGCGCGGCAACCAAGCCTCGTCGAGCTCGAAGAGGCCCTCGTCCCCGGACTGCTCGAGCAGGGCGGTGGCGACCCCCCAGTGCATGTTGGAGCCGGCGCGGTTGTGGACGGGTACCCGGCCGTCGGCGCGGAGGATGCCGGAGATCATCCCGGCGGTGGTCGTCTTGCCGTTGGTCGAGCTGACCACGATCGAGCCTCGGTCGAGTTGCGCCGCCAGCCGGTCGATGGCGTCGGGCGCCATCCGCACCAGCAGCCGGCCCGGCAGCGTGGTGCCGCCGCCGCGCCCGGTCCGGCGGCTCAGCTCTCCCACGGCGCGGGCGATGCCGCGCTTCGCGGTGAACATCGCGCTCATCGCGGCAGCAGGTTAGGCCCCCGGCTCAGCTCGGCGGACCGACGAGCGGGCCGTGCGGCGCGATGACCCGCAGGGCCTGGGGCAGGACGCCGAGGGTGGCCGGGAGGTCGGTGAGGTGCTCGCCGTCGGCGTAGACGGCGAAGTCGCGGCTCGCCTTGACCTCCACCGTCGCCGCGCGCAGCTCATGGACCTCGTCGTTGTCGAGGTGGGTCCCCTTGAAGGCCTTCGGCAGCCCGCGGGCGTAGCGCAGCTTGCTCACCTGGCTGACCGTGATCACGTCGAGCTTGCCGTCATCGAGCTCGGCGTGGGGGGCGACGAACATCCCGCCCCCGAAGGCCCGGCTGTTGCCGGCGGCGACGGAGTACCCCTCGAACTCGATGGGATCCCCGCCATCGAGGGTGATCGTGAACCTCGCGGGGCGCCAGGCGATCAAGGCGCGGATGGCGGCGTACGCGTACACCAGGTTGCCCCTCACCAGCCGCGCCTCGTTGGCGATCCGGTTGGCTTCGGAATCGAAGCCGCAGGACGCCACGCAGAGAAAGCGGCGCCCGTTCGCCACTCCGACGTCGATCTCCCGGGTCGGCCCCTCGGCGAGGAGCGTCACCGCTCCCGCCGGGTCCGCGGGGATCCCGAGCACGCGCGCGAGGTCGTTGCCCCGGCCGCCGGGGATGATTCCCATCGTCGCCTCCGTCTCGGCGAGGGCGCCGCCGACCTGGCCGACGAGGCCGTCGCCGCTCATCACCACCGGGACCTCGCCCGCCTCCGCCGCCCGGCGGGCCTCGTCGATGCCGTGCTCGAGGCTCTCCGTCCGCAGGAGGCGGTAGCGGACCGAGCGAGCCTTCAGCTCGGCCTCTACCTGCGGCACCAGCTTCAGGGTCCGGCCGCCTGCCGAGTGCGGGTTGACCAGCAGGAGGTGGGTGCGGTCGTCCGTGGCGATCCGGTGAATCTATTCAGGCGGGCCCTGGGGACGACGGCCGACGAAGTAGGTGCCCTTCGCGGCTTCGCCCGTCTCGGCCGGTTCGATCCCGTGCTTGTGGAAGCCGCGACGCAGGAGCGATTCGGGCGTGTAGAAGGGGGTGCTGGGGCCGAAGCTCGCTGCGATCACGACGTACCCACCGGGGCGGAGCACTCGCGCGATCTCCGAGAAGAAGGGCGGGACGTTGAGCTGGGCGACGAGGTCGAAGGAGTCGTCCTCGAAGGGCAGGTCGGCGGCGTCGGCGACCTTGAAGGCGACGCGGCCCTCCGGATCGAGGCCGATCCGGGCCTGGGCGCGACGGACCATCTCCCCGGAGAGGTCCACGCCGCGGACGCGGGCGTGCGGGAACTCCCGGGCGATCAGCAGCGCGCCGTCCCCGAGGCCCGTGCCGATGTCGAGGGCACGCTCCGGCTCCGGGCGGACGTGGAGGAGCGCGGCGGCCAGCGGGGCGAGGTACTCCGGGCCTGAGCGATTGACGCGCTGATCCCAGGTCAGCGCGGCGCGGTCCCAGAAGCGGTGGGTCACGCGTCGCAGCAGCGGCCAGGTGAACGGCGCTCTGGCGACCAGGCCGTTGATCGCCCTGCCCATCAGCCGGACGCGCTTGGGGGGCGGCGGGAGAGCGGAATCGGGGCCGGGGTCCTGCGGCATGCCCCGATCATGGCAGGCGCCTGAGTAGCCTTCGGCGCCTTGAGCATCGGGCGAACAGCGGCTGCCGTGACCTTGGCCGTGTTCCTGCTGGCGGGGTGCGGCGGTGATGGGGGAGGGGGGACCTCGACGGCATCCGAGCTGCCCCCCGGGTGCAGCAAGGTGGCGCAGCCGGCGCCGAAGCAGGTTCAGCTCTCCCGTCCCACGGCGACGCTGAACGGCCCCGCCACCGCCACCGTGAGGACGAGCTGCGGGAGCTTCGCGATCGCCCTCGACGTACAACGGGCGCCGAAGACCGCCTCCTCATTCGCCTACCTCGCCCGCCAGGGCGTCTACGACGACACGTTCTTCCATCGCATCGTCCCCGGGTTCGTCATCCAGGGGGGCGACCCGACGGGGACCGGCAGCGGCGGGCCGGGCTACTTCATCGACGAGCGGCCCCCGCGGACCCTCTCCTACACGCGGGGGATCGTCGCGATGGCGAAGTCGGCCGCGGAGCCGCCGGGGCGCTCCGGGAGCCAGTTCTTCGTCGTCACCGTGCCGGACGCGGGTCTGACACCCGACTACGCCCTGGTCGGCAGGGTGAGCAGCGGCTTCGACGTCGTCCAGCGGATCGAACAGCTCGGGACGGCGAGCGGCGCGCCCAAGGCGCCCGTGGTGATCCGCCGGGTCACGGTCAGGGGCGGATGAGCGAGCCGGGGAGCGGCGAGCTCGAGCCGCGCCACTTCGAGGTGGGGTCCGCCGGCGTCCGGCTCTCGGGTGAGGAGGTCGGGGAGGGTTCCGCGATCGTGCTGCTCCACGGTCTGACCGCCACGCGGCGCTACGTGCTTCACGGCTCCCTCACCCTCGCCCGGCGCGGCTACCGGCTGATCTCCTACGACGCGCGCGGGCACGGCGAGTCCTCGCCGGCGCCCGACGCGGAGGGCTACGGCTACCCGGAGCTCTCCGCAGACCTGGCCGCCCTCCTCGCCGACCGCTGCCCCGGCGAGCGCCCGGTGCTCTGCGGCCATTCGATGGGCTGCCACACCGCCGTCGCCTACGCCCTCGACAACGCGGATCGCGTTGCGGCACTGGTGTTGGCGGGGCCGGTGACGCTCGGGATCCCGGCCACCGATGAGGTGCTCGCCGCCTGGGACCGGCTCGCGGACGGGCTGGACGGCGACGGGGTGGACGGCTTCATGCGGGCCTACGAGGCTGACCTGGGCGTCGATGAGTCCTGGCGCGAGACCGCGCTGCGGATCACCCGCGAGCGGATGGAGCGACATCGGCACCCCGAGGCCGTTGCGCGCGCCCTCCGCGAGGTCCCGCGATCCCTCCCCTTCGAGGGAATCGCGGAGCTCGAGACCCTCGATGTGCCGGCGCTGGTGGTGGCGAGCTACGACGAGGCCGACCCCGGCCACCCGTACGCGATGGCCGAGGCCTGGGCGGACGCGCTCCCCGACGCCCGCCTGGTGAGCGAGGAGCCGGGAAAGTCACCGCTCGCCTGGCAGGGCGGCCGGCTCTCCCGCGCGATCGACGAGTTCCTCGGCGTGCCCCGCGTGCGAGAGCGACTGGGCTAGGAATTTCTGCCGGTGGGTGGTCAGGGACATCTTCAAGCCGGTGCTGAGCGATCGGTGGTGGTCGCCGGCGGCGGCCCGACGGGGATGATGCTGGCCGGCGAGCTCGCGCTGGCCGGAGTCGACGCCGTGATCGTCGAGCGGCGCGCGAGCAAGGAGCTGCCGGACTCGCGCGCCGGCGGCCTGCAGTCACGCACGCTCGAGGTTCTCGACCAGCGTGGAATCGTCGACCGGTTCCTGGCCGAGGGCCGGATCGCCCAGACCCAGGGCTTCGGTGGGAGCAAGCTCGACATCAGCGACTTCCCCAGCCGTCATCCCCACGGGCTCGGGCTCTGGCAGAAGCACATCGAGCGCATCCTGCTCGGCTGGGTCGAGGAGCTCGGGGTCCCGGTTCAGCGTGGGATCGAGATCACCGGCTTCGCCCAGCACGAGGATGGCGTCGAGATCGAGCTCTCTGATGGCCAGGCGCTCCGCGCGCAATACCTGGTCGGGTGTGACGGCGGGCGCAGCCTGGTCCGCAAGCAGGCCGGGATCGAGTTCCCCGGCTGGGACCCGACCACCAGCGCCCTGCGCGCCGAGGCCGAGCTGACCGGGGAACCGGAGCTCGGCGTCCACCGGGACGAGCTCGGCATCCACGCCTTCGGGAAGCCCGAGTACGAGGTTCGCGACGGCGAGGTCGTCTACGCGGAAGGTGGACCGTGGGGGATCATGGTCACGGAGGAGAGCCCCGGCGCCACGGACGAGCCGACCCTGGAGGATCTCCGCCAGGCCTTGATCAGGGTCTACGGGACCGACTATGGCGTTCACAGCGCCGCCTGGATCACCCGCTTCACCGACATGACCCGCCAGGCGGCCTCCTACCGCGAAGGACGTGTGCTGTTGGCCGGAGATGCCGCCCACATCCATTCCCCCGTGGGCGGCCAGGGCCTCAACATCGGCGTCCAGGATGCGGTCAACCTGGGCTGGAAGCTGGCCCAGGTCGTCAAGGGGATCTCGCCGGAGAGCCTGCTCGACACCTACCACGCCGAGCGCCACCCGGTCGCCGCCCTCGTGCTGCGGGTGACGATGGCGCAGACCGTGCTCAATCGTCCCGCCGACGAGCGGCTCGAGGCATTGCGCGAGAGCATCGCCGAGCTGGTCGGCATGGATGAGCCGCGCAAGCGCTTCGGCGCGATGATGGCCGAGTTGGACGTCCACTACGACCTAGGTGAGGGTCATCCGCTGCTCGGCCGCCGCATGCCCGACCTCGACCTTCACACCGGCGACGGCCCGCGACGGGTCTACGAGCTTCTGCACGACGCCAGCCCCTTGCTGCTCAACCTCGGCGAGCCCGGCGGTCTCGAGATCTCCCCATGGGCCGATCGGGTGCAGCTCGTCGATGCCGAGTACGACGGGACCTGGGAGCTGCCGGTGTTCGGCGAGGTCGATGCTCCGAGCGCCGTCTTGATCCGACCCGACGGGCATGTCGCCTGGATCGGGGACGGCACGGATCAGGGGCTCGCCGATGCGCTCCGTACCTGGTTCGGGCCGCCCGCTGCCTAGGCACTCCTTGGCGCGATACTACGTAGCGGATGAACGCCGGCGCGCCGATCCTCATCGCCTATGACGGCTCCGACTCGGCGCGACGGGCTGTCCACGAAGCCGCCGAGCTCTTCGGCTCCCGCCGAGCATTGGTGGTGACGGTGTGGGAGCCGGGTCTCGCATACCAGGTCAGCGCGATGACAGCGGACACCACCGGCCTGGGACCCACACCAGTGGATCCCGCAGCCGCGCAGGAGCTTGACGCCGCGTCCCACGCTCACGCCGATCGCGTCGCAGAGGATGGGGCTGCGCAGGCGAAGTCCCTCGGACTTCAGGCCGAGGCGCTCGCCGTGGCAGATGTGGGCAACGTGGCCGACGCGATTGTCGAGCTGGCCGGCAAACGAGACGTGGCTGCGATCGTCGTCGGCTCTCGGGGACTGAGCGGGCTTCGGGCAAGGTTGGAGGGCAGTACCTCGAACGCGGTCGTGAAGCAGGCCTCGTGCCCCGTCGTCCTGGTTCACGAGGACTGAGCGCATTCACTGTCCCGTACCGGATGGGCAAGGTGATCTACTCCATGAGCCTTTCCGCGGACGGGTTCATCGAGGACTCGGACGGGGATTTCAACTGGACCGCGCCGGACGAGGAGCTCTTCCGCTTCCACACCGATCGGGTCCGACAGCTCGGTGCGCATCTCCTCGGCCGCCGTCTGTACGAATCGATGCTCTACTGGGAGCCCGCCGACCAGGGCCCCGCGCTCGGGCCGGACGAGCGCGAGTTCGCGGAGATCTGGCAGAGGCTCCCGAAGGTGGTCTTTTCCACGACGCTCGAGAGCGTCGAGGGGAACGCGAGGCTTGCACGGGACAGCGTCGCCGAGGAGGTCCGCCGTCTCGAGGAGCAGGTGGACGGCGACCTCGAGGTCGGCGGTGCCACGCTCGCAGCTGACTGCATCAAGCTCGATCTCGTCGACGAGTACCGCCTCTTCGTCCACCCGGTGATCGTGGGCGGCGGCAAGTCGTTCTTTCCATCGATGGATGCGAGCCTGGAGCTCGAGCTCCTCGAAACGCGCTCATTCGCCCACGGGGTGGTCTACCTGCGCTACCGACGTATATTGAGCGCGTGAGCCAGGACGACGGCTATCCGATCCACTACGCGGCCGTGACGCGCGGAACGCCCGTCTACGCCGCCGACGGCGAGCAGGTGGGCAGGATCGACGAGGTCGTCGACAACGTCCGCGAGCACATCCTGGACGGCTTCGTGATCGAGATGACGGACGGAGCGCTCCGCTTCGTGGACGCGCCGGAGGTGGCAAGGACCGCCGAGCGGGCCGTGCGGCTGACGATCGACTCCGCCGCCGCGGGGCAGCTGCCGTCGCCGGAGAGGGCGGCGCCGACCTACACCCCTCGGCGCAGCGGCCGCCTCGGCAAGCTCCTCGGCGGCAACTGGCGCAGGCGCTAGGGCGGCCTCAGAGGCCGAGGCCCTTCTTCAGCAACTCTGCATTGCGCAGCGCGTAGCCCTCCCAGTCGTTGTTGAAATAGGCGAACACCTCGGTGTCGCGGCGCCACTGGGCGATCCGGCGGACCCAGGTCCCGATCTCGGCCGCCGAGTAGTTGCCGTGCCGGCCGCGGCTGCCGTGGTGGAGGCGGATGTAGGTCCAGTCCGCGGTGCGAACGCGGGGGGTGCTCACCCAGCGTGAGGACTCGTCGCCGATGACCAGGGCGGCACCATGCTCGCGAAGCAGGCCGTAGACGCGATCGGTGAACCAGCTCTCATGGCGGAACTCGAACGCGTGCCTGCCGGGAGGGAGCTTCGGGAGGGTGTCGGCGAGGCGCTCGGTGTCGCGGTGGAAGTTCGGCGGGAACTGCCAGAGGACCGGGCCGAACTTCTCGGTGGCGGTGAGGCCGTCGAGGCGCTCGTAGAAGCGCTTGGTTCCGGGCTCGGTCATGGTGAGCCGCTTGATGTGGGTCATGTAGCGGCTCATCTTCACGGCGAAGACGAAGCCCTCCGGGCTCTGCTCGAGCCAGCTCGCCACCGCCGCGGGCGAGGCGAGCCGGTAGAAGGTGCTGTTGATCTCGACGGTGTCGAAGTGCTCGGCATAGTGGGCGAGCCAGCGTCGCTGGGGCACACCCTTGGGATAGAAGCGCTCCCGCCAGTGCGGATACACCCAGCCCGAGCAGCCGACATGAACCGGCCGCATGGAGCTCAGCGCCCGTTTCTGTGCAGGACGAGGATGGCGATGTCGTCGCGCGGCTCGCCGCCATGACGCTCGATCGCCGCGTCGGCGAGGGACTCGGCGATCTCGTC
>DATBHQ010000059.1:0-30008 GCA_036557385.1 Solirubrobacterales bacterium
CGAAGGCGGCGAGCAGCGCGAGCCCCGCCACCGCGGGCGGGACGATCAGGGGCAGCTCGATCAGCGTCAGGATCACGGCCCTGCCGGGAAAGTCCCTCCTCGCCACCAGCCAGGCGGCCGGCGTGCCGATCGCGACGATCAGCAGCATCGCGATCGCCGAGGTCTCGAAGCTGAGCCGCAGCGCCTCGCGCGCGCTCTTCTCTCCCAGCGCGTCGACCAGCCTGTTCGGGCCCGTGTGGGTGAAGATCGCGACGATCGGCAGGATCAGGAAGACGAGCAGGACCGCGAGGGCGAGGAAGCTGAGTGCGGCGAACCCGCTGCGCCTCATCGGCCCGGCGGCAGGAAGCCGGCCTGTCGCAGATAGCGGACGCCCGCACCACCGGGCTCAACCCCCTGGAGGAACCGCCGGGCGAGGTCAGGATCCGGAGCGCCCCTGACGACGCCGATCCCGTAGTCCACCTCCGGCTGGAGCGAGTCGGGAAGCTGGATCGCCCGGAGCTGATCAGCGGCCGCCCTGACGTCGGTGACGTAGACGAACCCGGCATCGGCGGCGCCCTGCGTCAGCTTGCCGACGATCGACGTGACGTCGGGCTCCTCCGAGCGGACGTTGTCGAGGATGGCCGAGCTCTCGGCTCCGGGCAGGCGCCCCAGGACCTCGCGGGTGTACGAGCCGATCGGCACGTTCGCGTCGCCGATCACAACCGAGACGCCCGGCTTCGCGAGATCGTCGAGCGAGTGGACGTCGCCGTCTGCCGGGACCGCCAGGACGAGCCGATTGGCCGCGAAGACGACCGGCTTCTCGAGCAGTCCCTTCTCGTACAGCTCCTGCGGATAGCGGGTGTTGGCCGACGCGAAGACGTCGGGCCTCGCACCCTGCTCGATCTGGGCGGTGAGCTGATCGGATCCCGCGAACGACTGGCTGATCTCGTCGTCCGGGAACTCCGCCGAGGCGTAGCTCTCGAACGCCGATTTCAGCGAGGCCGCGGCCGAGACGCGCAGCTGTCCCGGATCTGACTCACCGCAGTCGGTCACCACGGCCGCGATCAAGATGACCGAGAGCGCCGCGGTGATCCAGCGCATCAGTCGTTTCGCTCCACCATCACCGAGGTCGCTTTGACCAGAGCAGTCGCCTTGACCCCCTCCACCAGCTTCATCTCCTCGACCGAGTCGCGCGTGATCGCCGCGGTCACGAGGTGCGGCCCGGCCTCGATCTCGACGAGGGCCATCACGCCCGAGACCTCCACCGAGCGGACCATCCCCTCGAAGCGGTTCCTGGCCGAGAACCGGTCGCCGGTGCGGTGCCTCCCCGGCGCCTTGCGGAGCCGCTCGATCTCCCGCCTCGGGACGCGCCGCCGGTTGCGCTCGTCGCGCGTCGTCTCGATCCGTCCCGCGCGGTCCCAGCGCCGGACCGTGTCCGGGCTGACGCCCAGCTCCGCCGCGGCCTCGCCGATCGTCAGGCTCGTTTGCTTAGGCATTGCCTATGCAGGCTACCCCAGGGCGGGGCTTCGAACCCGCTCCGCCGGATGGGCGCGCTGACCGGCGCGGTTTCGGGTGAGATGCTGTGGGGGATGCTGTCGATGCCGATGGACGGAGGGAACCCCCTGCACGATGGGCACGGCCGCAGGATCACCGACCTGCGCGTCTCCGTGACCGACCGCTGCAACTTCCGCTGCCAATACTGCATGCCGGCCGAGGGGATGCCATGGCTGGAGCGGGAGGAGATCCTCAGCTTCGAGGAGATCGAGCGCCTGGTCGGGCTGATGGCGCGGCTGGGGATCGAGGACGTCCGGCTGACCGGCGGAGAGCCGCTGGTGCGGCGAGACTTCCCGGTGCTCGCCTCGATGCTCGCCGGCATCGATGGGATCCGCGATCTCTCCCTGACCACGAACGGCTATCTGCTCGAGCGCGATGCCGCCGCCCTGGCCGACGCCGGGATCCAGCGGGTGAACGTCTCGATCGACTCACTCCAGCGGGACCGCTTCTTCCAGATCACCAGGCGCGACGCGTTGCCCCGGGTGCTGCGAGGGCTGCGGGCGATCGCGGAGCAGCCCTCGATCCGCCGCGTCAAGGTCAACGCGCTCGGGATCCGCGGCTTCACCGAGGAGGAGATCCTGCCCTTCTGCGAGCTCACGCGCACCAGCGGCATCCAGGTCCGCTTCATCGAGTTCATGCCGCTCGACGCCGATCACGCCTGGAGCCGCGACCAGGTCCTGACCGGTGACGAGATCCGCAGCGTGATCGAGTCGCGCTACGAGCTGGTGGCGCAGCCGCGCGAGCCCTCCGCCACCGCCCGCGTCTTCCGCTTCTCCGACGGATGCGGTGAGATCGGATTCGTCAACCCCGTCTCGGAGCCGTTCTGTGCCGACTGCAACCGGATCCGGCTCACCTCCGACGGCAAGCTCCGCACCTGCCTGTTCTCGACGGGTGAGACCGATCTGCGCGACCCGCTGCGCGAGGGCGCCTCGGATGAGGAGCTCGAGCGGCTGGTCCGCGATGCGGTGTGGCGCAAGGAGCTCAAGCACCGAATCAACCAGCCGGGCTTCGTCCAGCCGGAGCGCACGATGAGCGCGATCGGCGGCTAGTACTGGATACCGTGGGGTCGCCATGAGGCGCGATCAGTGGCTGGCGGAGTTCGCCGAGAAGCTCGGGGTCGACCCTCCCACCGATGAGGAGGTCGTGGCGCTGCTCGACGTCGCAGCCACCGCCGCTCATTCCTCCGAGCGGACCGCCGCCCCGCTCGCCTGCTGGCTGGCCGGCCGGTCCGACCTCGGCCTCGACGAGCTGAAGGCGGCGGCGGAATCGGTCGCGCCCGAAGGGGAGCGCCAACCCGATGACCAGCGGGCCTGAGAGTCCCCGCTTCTCAGCCGGAGAGGAGGAGCGCCGCCTCGACGAGGTCCGCCTCGCTGTTGACGCTCCGCACGATCGTCCCCGGGTCACCGAAGCGAGCGAGCTCCGTCTCCCCCACCCGCTCCGGTCCGAGCCGCTCCGCGGCCTCGCGCAGCGGCGCCTCCTCCGCGAGCGCGGCCGCGAGCGCAGCTGCATCGTCCGCCCCGTAGAGGGCCAGCAGCGGCTCGGGCCGGCCGCCGACGACGGCGATCGCGGGAGGGTCGCGGTCCGCGAGCCAGCGAAGCAGCGGCGCGGTGACGAACGGCATGTCGCAGCCGAGCGCGAGCACCGGCCCCCCGGTCGCCTCCATCGCCGTGAGGATCCCGAGCAAGGGGTGGACCGGCTCGTCGGGCTCCCGGACGACGTCGCAGCCGAGATCCGGCAGGGCCGACGCGGCTTTCGCGACGATCAGCGGGTCGAGCCCCGCCTCCCGCGCCGCCTCGAGCGGGTAGGCGATCAGCGGCCGGCCCGCGAGGTCGGCGGTCGCCTTCTCACCGCCGAGCCTGCTCGCGCGGCCACCGGCCAGGATCGCCGCTCTCACCCGCGTTCCGGTCCGATCGGCCATCGACGCAGTCTCGCAACGGCCGGGGGCGGTCGATGCTGAAGCCCTCGCTGGTCACCGTCGAGGAGGCGCGGGCCGCCGTGCTCGCGGACCTCGAGCCGCTGCCCTCCGAGCCCGTGCCGATTGAGCTCGCGCTCGGCCGCGTGATCGCCGAGGGGATCTCCGCCTCCGCGCCCGTGCCCCCCTTCGACAACTCCGCGATGGACGGGTACGCGCTGCGGGCCGCGGATGCCGCGGGAGCCTCGGTCGAGATGCCGGTCGAGCTGCCGCTCGCCGGCGAGTCCCGTGCGGGCCACCCCTGGACGGGGTCGGTGGGCGCCGGCGAGGCGATCGCGATCTCCACCGGAGCGGCCCTGCCGGCCGGAGCCGACTGCGTGGTGCGCCTCGAGGACACCGGGCGCTCGGACGGCCGGGTCGCGATCCTCCGCGCGCCCGAGACGGGGCTCAACGTGCGGCGGGCCGGCGAGGACCTGCGCGAGGGCGAGATCGCGCTCGAGGCGGGAACGGTCCTCGGTCCGGCCGAGCTCGGGGTGATCGCGTCCGTCGGCCGGTCGGAGGTCAGCTGCCATCGCAGGCCGACGGTCTCGGTGCTCGTCACCGGGGACGAGCTCACCGCACCCGGCGCGGCGCTGGCGCCGGGCCAGATCCACGACACCAACTCGCACACCGTCTCCTCGCTCGCCCTGCTGGCGGGCGGCTCGGTGATCGTGGTGGAGCGGGTGGAGGACGAGCCCGGCGCGGTCCGAGCTGCGCTCGAGCGGGCGCTCGCAGCGGACCTGGCCCTGGTGTGCGGCGGGGTTTCGGTCGGGCCCCACGACCACGTCCGCCCCGCCCTCGCTGAGGTGGGCGTGAGCGAGCGGTTCTGGGGCGTGGCGCTCCGGCCCGGCAAGCCGACCTGGTTCGGCGTCCACGACGGCGGCCTCGCCTTCGGGCTGCCGGGGAATCCGGTGTCGGCGATGGTCACCTTCCTGCTCTTCGCACGCCCGGCGCTGCTCGGCATGGCGGGCGTATCGCCGGACCCCCTGCGCACGACGGCGATCCTCGACGGGCGCTATTCGAAACGGCCCGGCAGAGCCCACGCGGTCCGCTGCCGGCTCGAGCTCGCCGACGACGGCTGGCACGCCCGACCGACCAAGCAGCAGGGCTCGCACGTGCTCAGCTCCATGCTCGGCGCCGACTGCCTCGCCCTGCTGCCCACCGACGCCGAGGAGCTGGAGGCGGGCGCTCGGGTGGAGATCGAGATCCTGCCCGAGACGCCGCTCGCCGGGGAGGCGCCGGCGCGATGACGGTCCGGGTCCTGCTCTTCGCGGTGCTCCGCCAGCGGGCCGGGACCGAGGCGCTCGAGCTCGAACTCCCCGAGAACGCCACCGCGGCCGACGCCCTCGCGGCCCTCGCCGAGCGGGACGGTCTCGCCGAGGTGATCGGGCGGCTGCCGATCCGCGTGGCGGTGAACCGCGAGTACGTCGCCGAGTCGACCGCTCTCGCACCGGGGGACGAGCTGGCCCTGATCCCGCCGGTGAGCGGAGGCGCCGGCCCACCCGTGCGCGTTGCGGGAGAGGCGCTCTCCCCGGACCGCCTCCTCACCGAGGTCGCGAGCCCCGCGGCGGGGGCGACCGTGCTCTTCATGGGAACGACCCGAGACGTCGAATCGCTCGACTACGAGGCCTACGCCGAGATGGCCGAGGAGGAGATCGCGCGGATCCTCGCCGACTGCATCGAGCACCACGGCCTCGAGGCGGCCGCGGCGGAACACCGAACCGGAACGGTGCCGCTCGGAGAGCCGAGCGTTCTCGTCGCGGCCTCCGCTGCCCACCGAGCCGAGGCGTTCGCCGGCGCCCGCGAGGCGATCGACCGCATCAAGGAGGAGGCGCCGATCTGGAAGACGGAGGCGGGCGATCCCGCCAGCGTCGCCGAGCTGCACCACCTGCGTGCCGTCCCGGAATCCGAGGAGCTCACCCACCTGGACGCATCGGGCACGGCCCGGATGGTGGACGTGTCCGGGAAGGCGGTGACCGACCGGTTCGCCCGCGCCGAGGCCCGCGTCCTGATGTCGCCGGAGACGGCGCGCACGGTCGCTCGCGGCGACGCCGTCAAGGGGGACGTGCTCGGCACCGCCCGGATCGCGGCGATCCAGGCAGCCAAGCGGACCTCCGAGCTGATCCCGCTCGCCCATCCGCTGCCGCTGACCCACATCGAGGTCGACTTCGCGATCGTGGCCGAGGAGGGCCGCATCGTGGCCATCGCCTCGGCGCGGACGAGCGACCGCACGGGTGTGGAGATGGAGGCGATGGCCGCCGCCGCGGTCGCCTCCCTGACGATCTACGACATGGTCAAGGGGATCGAGCGCGGCGTCGAGATCAGCAGCGTCAGGCTGCTCGAGAAGACCGGCGGCAAGCACGACTGGCGCCGCGAGGCCCTCTGATGCGCGCGGCGGTGATCACGGTGAGCACCTCCCGGGCCGCGGGTGGCGGCGAACCGGACGAGAGCGGCCCGCGCCTGGAGGCGGTGATCGAGCGCCTCGGCGGGGAGCTCGCGGGCAGCGAGGTGATCCCCGACGACGGCGAGGAGATCGCCGCCAGGCTGCGTCACTGGATCGACGAGGCGGGCTGCGACCTGGTCCTGACCAGCGGCGGGACCGGGCTCGCCCCGAGCGACGTCACCCCGGAGGCCACGCGCGAGGTGATCGAGCGAGAGGCCCCCGGCATCGCGGAGGCCCTCCGCGCCGCCTCCCGCCCCCACACCGACAAGTGGATGCTCTCGCGCGGCGTGGCGGGCACCCGCGGCCGCGCGCTGATCGTGAACTTCCCGGGCAGCCCGCGCAGCATCGACGAGACCGCGCCGGAGCTCGAGCCGGCGCTGGCGCACGCCCTGCGGCTGCTGGGTGACGAGGCGGCGAAGGAATCGAACCTTCCAAGCGATGGTCTACATCGCCCTGCTGGCTTTGAGGGCCAGACGGGCCACCAGACCCCTGCCGCCCCACGCGAACCGACCTGACGATCAGGCTCGGCGCACCACCCCCTCGCGGGCGGCACGGCGGAGCACGTGGCGATCCTCCCGCCGCACAGTGAGGTGGGAGGCGTCCAGGTGCTCGAGCAGGGCCTGCGCGTACTTGCGGCTGGTGCCGAGCTCGTCCCGCGCCTCCGCCAGGGTGATCGTTCCATCCCGTTCCGCCGCCAGCGCGAGCAGCCGGTCGCGCAGCTCGGCCAGGAGCTCGGCGTCGTAGTACACGTCCGGCTTGACCCGGACCGCGCGGCCGGAGGCGGCGAGCTCGGCCAGAGCGACCTCGGCCTCCGCTCGCTCCAAGCCGAGCTCCTCCGCGAGCGCCGCCGGCGCGCGAGGTGAGACGCCGTCCTCGCGGATCGCCGCCAGTACGCGCATCGCCCGGCCGCCCGGCTCGGGGGACGGCTGGGCCCTCGGCTCCGGCTCCGCGTCCGGCGGGACCAGTGAGCCGCCCCGCTCGCGCGCCCGGCCCGAGCGCAGCAGCGCGTCGATCGCGGACCTCCAGGTCTCGGGGCCGAAGCGATCACGGCTCGGGCCGAGAAGCGGGTGAACCATCCAGCGCTCCGGATCGTCGGGTACACCATCCCCGAGCGCCAGCTCGAGCAGCTCCTCGGGGCTCCCCTCGGCAATCGCGCACAGCCGGTCGGCAGCGGAGCCGGGGCCGTGCCGCGCCGGGGCCGGGTCGATCACCTCGCCACCGCCGAGGGTGCCGACCGGGGCGATCGACCGCAGGACCAGACGGTCGCCGGCCCTGGCGATCAGGGGCGATTCGAGCCGCAGCTGCGCCAGGTCCCCCTCGTCCAGCGGCACCACCCGGGCCGCGGCGCGGCGGGTCCCGTGGTGCACCTGCACCCGCCGGGTTCGGTCTTCCGCGTGAAACGCAGGGCTTAGGCGAACATCGAGCCGGTAGCTCGGCCTGAGCCCGGACCCCGGTGAGGAGATCACGTCGCCCCTCTCGATCCGATCGCGCTCCGGCCCGACCAGGTTCAGCGCGACGCGCTGCCCGCGCTCAGCGCGATCCACCGGGCGGTCGTGAACCTGGACGCTGCGAACGCGGAGCTCGGCTCCGTCAGGCAGCACCTCGACGATCTGACCGGCGGCGAGCGAGCCGGACCAGAGCGTCCCGGTGACCACGGTGCCGATGCCGCGCAGGGTGAAGACGCGGTCGACATGCAGGACCGGGGGCTGCTCCCACCGCGGCGCGGGTCGCGCTGCCTCGGCACGCTCGGCGGCCGCCGCGAGCTCGTCGCGCAGCCGCCCGAGCCCCTCGCCGGTGACCGCGCTCACCTCCACGAGGGGCGCGTCGATCAGCTCGCGGGCCTCGGCGGCGGACAGCTCCCTGCGCGCGGGTTCCGCCAGGTCGCAGCGGCTCAGGGCGATCAGGCCGACCGGCACCTCGAGCGCCCGGAGCACGGTGAGGTGCTCACGGGTCTGCGGCATCACGCCCTCGTCGGCGGCGATCACCATCAGGAAGAGGTCGATGCCCGTGGCGCCGGCGACCATCGTCCGCACCAGCGCCTCGTGCCCCGGGACGTCGATGACGCTCACCGAGCGGCCGCCGGGCAGGTCGAGCCTCGCGTAGCCGAGCTCGATCGAGATCCCACGCCTGCGTTCCTCCGCGAGGCGGTCGGTGTTCTTGCCGGTCAGCGCCTCGATCAGGGCGGTCTTACCGTGATCGATGTGGCCGGCTGTGCCGAGCGTCAACGGTCTCATCGCCCGGCGAGCGCGGCGCGCACCGCCCGGCCGGCGATCTCGGCCTCCTCGTCGGTCATCGTCCTCGGGTCGAGGATCACCTTCCCCCGCTCGATCCGGGCGATCACGGGCGGGTCGCCCCGCCGCAGGCCGGCGGCGAGTGCATCCGCGCCCATGCCTCCCGGATCAACCGCGCAGACCGGCCCCGTCAGCCTGCTCAGCGGAAGGGAGCCGCCCCCCGGGCGCGCCTCACCGCGCTCGATTGCGGCGGCATCTCCCGCAGGCCCCGCGATCACCTCGGCGCGGCGCCGGAGCACGGCCTGGTCCGCCGCGAGCATCGCGAGTGCGGGAAGGGACTCCGGCCCGCGGTCCCGGTGAAGGCGAAGAGTGGCCTCGAGCGCCGCCAGCTGGAGCTTGTCGAGCCGCAGGGCCCGGGCCAGGGGGTGGCGCCGGCAGCGCTCGATCAGGTCCCGGCGCCCGGCCAGGATCCCGGCCTGGGGGCCGCCGAGCAGCTTGTCCGCCGAGAAGCAGACGACGTCCGCCCCCGCCCGCAGGCGCTCGCCGACCGCGGGCTCGTCCTCGATGCCCGCCATCGCGCCCGAGCCGAGGTCGTCGATCAGCGGGATCCCCCGGTCCGCGGCGAGGCGTGCCAGGTCGCGCACCTCCACCTGCTCCACGAACCCGACCGTCCTGAAGTTCGACTGGTGGACGACCAGCAGGGCAGCGGTTCGAGGCCCGATGGCACCGACGTAATCCGAGATGCGGGTTCGGTTGGTCGTCCCGACCTCGACCAGCGAGGCGCCCGAGAGCTCCATGATCTCGGGGATCCGGAAGGAGCCACCGATCTCAACGAGCTGGCCGCGGCTGATCACGACCTCTCCGCCCGCCGCGACCGCGGCGAGTGCCAGCAGCACGGCGGCGGCGTTGTTGTTGACCGCCATCGCCGCCTCCGCGTCGGTCAGGTCGCGAAGGGGCTCCTCGATGTGGTCGTGGCGGCTCCCTCGCGTGCCCTCGGCCAGCCGCAGCTCGAGGTTCGAGTAGCCGCCGGAGACCCTCGCCGCGGCAGCGATGGCCTCCGGAGCGAGCGGCGCCCTGCCGAGGTTGGTGTGCAGCACCACCCCAGTCGCGTTGATCACCCGCACCAGGCTGCCCCGCTCGAGCGCGGCCGCCCGCCTGCCGGCGGCGCGTTGCAGGCCCGCCAGGCTCCCGTCGACCTCCTCGCCCGCCAGGATCCGGGCCCGCGCGCGCTCGATCTCCGTCCGGGCCGCGGCGACCGCGACCGACCGCGTCGCGCCGTTCAGCCCGGCGGCGAGCTCCTCCACGGAGGGCAGTCCCCGGAGCTTGGTCTGCTGTTCTGGGCCCGGCGATGCGGGGGTCTCGGCCATCTGATCGCGCGTGAACCGCGCGTCGGATGGGTACCCGGAGTGCGTGGAAGTCCAAACCGGGGCGGTGAGGCTCACGCAGCTCTCGCATGGCGCGGGTTGCGCCTGCAAGCTCGGGCCGGGGGAGCTCGAGTCGGTGCTCGAATCGATCGGGACGCCGCAGGATCCCTCTCTCCTCGTCGGTGCGAGGACGCGTGACGACGCCGCCGTCTACCGGCTCTCGGACGAGCTCGCCCTGGTGCAGACGGCGGACTTCTTCACGCCGATCGTCGACGACCCTTACGACTTCGGGCGGATCGCCGCCGCCAACGCCCTCTCCGACGTCTACGCGATGGGTGGCGAGCCGCGCCTCGCCCTCAACCTCGTCGCCTTCCCGCTCGGCGAGCTGGGCCACGAGGTCCTGGAGCGGATCCTGCGTGGCGGCGCGGAGGTCGCCGACGAGGCCGGCGCCGTCATCGCGGGTGGCCACTCGATCGACGACCCCGAGCCGAAGTACGGGATGGCCGTCACCGGCCTGGTCGACCCGGAGCGCTACCTCGCCAACAGCGGCGCCCGCCCGGGCGATGCCATCCACCTCACCAAGGCGATCGGGGGCGGGCTGGCCACCACGGCGGCCAAGCGAGGGCTGGCGGGCGAGGATGTGATCGCCTCGGCCGTCGAGACGATGACCGAGCTCAACCGGGACTCCTCCCGCGCCGCGCTGGAGGCAGGCGCCACGGCGATGACGGACGTGACCGGCTTCGGGCTGCTCGGCCACCTGCACGAGCTCTGCGAGGCGAGCGGCGTCTCGGCGGAGATCCGAGGGTCAGCCGTCCCGGCGATCGAGGGAGCGCTCGAGCGCGCCGCCGACGAGCGCTGCCATGCGGGCGGCAGCCGCCGGAACTCCGAATACGCCACGCGCTTCACCGACTACGCGGAGGGCGTGCCGGAGCCACGCCGCTTCCTGCTCGCCGACGCGATGACCTCGGGCGGATTGCTGGTAGCGGTGCCGCCGGATCACACCGGCGACGCACCGGGCGTCCGCATCGGCACGATCACGGAAGGGTCGCCGGGCCGCATCGCAGTCGTCTAGCCCCGCGAACGTCCCGGAGTTTGCGCTCAGAGGGGGGTTCCGGGACGTTCGGCGGGTTGGAGCACGCCGGCGGCGGCGCGCTCGCCGCTCTCCAGCGCCCCCTCCATGTTGTTGGGCCAGCTGCTCCGCTCCGCGCCGGCGAACCTGATCAGCCCGTGGGCGCTGGCCAAGGCGGGGCCGTGGCTCCGCACCTGGCCCGGAGCGAAGGCCAGGTCGCACCCGCGCACGTGCGGCTCATCCGACCAGCGGAAGACGGTCGGGTGCCGCAGGGCGCCGGGATCGACTCGGAACGCCGCCGCGAGGTCGGCCACCAGCTCCTCGTCGGGCGCGTCCGCCTGTGGCTCGGGGACGAAGCCCGTGATGCGATCGCCTCTCCTCCAGGCGCCCCAGAGCGGCTCGCCGCCGAGCACGGTGTTGTGCCGCACGCCGTGGCCGGGCGGCAGCAGCGCGATCACCTTGGTGCCTGACCCGATGCGCAGGTCTCCGAGCGCGGCCTGCGCCTCCGGAAGGGGCGGATCGAACTCGATCCGCGGCACCAGGTTCGCCGGGACGGCCACCACCGCCTGCCTCGCCTCGTGGCGGCCACCGCCCTCCGTCTCGACCAGAACGTGTCCGTTCTGGGAGATGCCGCTGACCGGCGCCTCGAAACGGACCTCAACCCCGGCCTGCTTCGCGAGCCGCCTGGCCAGCTCCTGGGTTCCCTCGCTGAGCCGTGACTGGAAGGTCGTGTAGAGGCTGCGCACCGGATCGCCAGCGAGGCGCATCCACCAGGCGAATTGGAGCAGCGAGAGCCCCTCCAGCGAGCTCGAGCTGAGCGATCCCAGGAGCCGCTCGAGCAGGTAGCGCACCTCATCGCTCACCTCGAGCTCCCCCAGCCATCCCGCCACGGACTTGCGGTCGAGCTCGTCCGCCCGGGTGGCCGTCCACGCCGACCCCGGCTTGACTCCACGCGCGGCCCACCCCGCCCGGCCGAACACCTTCACCAGCTCCAGCCACGTCCCCGCCGGGGGCAGGCGGCCCATCGACTCACCCGAGGGGAGTCGCCAGAGAACGGGCCGCCCGACGTTGCGGGCGGGCTCGACGGTGAGCCCCAGCTCGGCCGCGAGACGGCGGACCCGGCGGTGGGCCCAGCCGATCCACTCCGCGCCGAAGTCGGCCGTCACCCCGTCGAGCTTGCGGGTGCGCGTCCGGCCGCCGACCTCGGAGCGAGCCTCGAGCACGACCACACGGCGTCCCGCCCGGGACAGGTGGCGGGCCGCGGCGAGCCCGGCGAGACCCGCCCCGACCACGACGACGTCATGCCGCTCCTGAGTCACCCCTTGCGCTCTTCCAGGCGCTGGCGCTGGGGCCCCACGGTCTGGTGTGGGTCCTCCGCCGACGCGATCCCGGCCTTGAACACCGCCCAGCGCTTCACGAGGGCGCCGGCGAGCAGCAGGGCCCCTCCGGCGACGGCGCCGGCCCGGCGCCTGCCGGCGCCGGCGATCAGAGCGCCGCCCGTGACCGTGCACGCTCTTGCGATCTTCTCGTATCTGCCGACCTCGCCCTGCTCGTAGGCGCTTGCGAGCGGCCCGAGCCGGCGTTTCATCAGCTCGGTGTTGATCACTTCGCCGGCCGCGCCCGCAAGCGCCAGTCGCCGGGCGGGCCCGGCGTAGCCTGTGGGTGTGACGATCGCCGCCGCGGCGCCGGCGCTCGCCGCGCCGCCGGAGGCGAACAGGAGAGGAAGCTCCATCCGGGCCTCGCTCCACGCCGGGATCGAGGTGTTGGCGAGCAGAACCCCGGTGTAGGTTGCGAGCGGGGGCCCGAGCAGCGCAGCCACCGGCTCGGCGCGTCGGCCGAGACCCTTCGGGAAGCCGAGCAGCTGGCCCAACGCCGCCGGCGCCGCCGCGGCGCCGTTGGCGACCAGCAGCCAGGAGCCCACGCTCATCGGCGAGGTGATCTTGAAGACGCGCAGCATGTTGAAGAAGCGCTCGGGGCGCCCGAGGTCGCTGATCAGAAGGAGCGGGCTGGCCGAGATCCCGAGCAGCGCCAGGAACCAGGACCTCTTGGCGAGCGGGCGGTTGCCGCTCAGCGTGGCCGCGTAGGCCAGTACCGACGAGGCGCCTCCGAGGCCGCCGGTGAAGAGGTACCAGGGGATCTCGGGCTTCCAGACCGGCGGCTTCACGACCGGCCGGTCGTAGTAGGTGCGGGGCCGATCCTTCGGGACCATCGGGATCTCCTTGGCGCCGCGGTCCCTCCCGACTCCTGTGCGTGTCTCCTGCGCGCTGTGCGGCCCCTCGCCGGCGGACGCGCCCTCTACGTAGGTGTCGCCGTCGGTCGCGGCGCGGACGTCGCCGCGAACCTTCCCCGGTTCGCGATCCGTGGTGCTCACCTGCGTCCCCCGAGGAAGGCGCCGACCACCGCGCCAGCGAGCGCGAGCGCGGCCACGCCGGCGTGCTTCCAGTTCTCTCCGAGGTGCCGCGTGGTGACGACCGGATCCGGCGGCAGCCGGTAGGTCTCCGGCTCGTCGAGCAGGAGAAAGAACGCTCCGAACCCGCCGACGCCGTCATCGGTGTCGTGGCCGTAGAGGCGCGCCTCGGAGATCCCCCGCTCGTGCAGCTTCTCGACCCGCTGCTCGGCGCGCTCGCGAAGCTCGTCGAGCTCGCCGAACTGGATCGAGTCGGTGGGGCAGGCGTGGGCGCAGGCCGGCTCCATGTCGTCCTGGAGGCGGTCGTAGCAGAGGGTGCACTTCCAGACCCGCCCGTCTCCCTTGCGCTGGTCGAGGACCCCGAACGGGCAGGCGACGACGCAGTAGCCGCAGCCGTTGCAGATGTCCTCCTGGACCACCACGGTGCCGAACTCCGTCCGGAAGAGGGAGCCCGTCGGGCAGACGTCGAGGCAGGCCGCCTCGGTGCAGTGCTTGCAGACGTCCGAGCTCATCAGCCAACGGAAGCCCGCGTCATCCTCCTGGGTCTCGACGCCCTGGTCCACGAGCTGCTGGCGCTGGGCCTCCTGCACCCACGAGTCGGGCGCCGAGCCCTCGACCCCGTTCACCTCCACCCGCTGCTCGATGAAGGCGACGTGGCGCCAGCGGTTGGCGCCCAGCTCCGCCGAGTTGTCATAGGAGGTGCCGGTGTAGCCCTGCGGGTCCTCGGGGATCTGGTTCCACTCCTTGCAGGCGACCTCGCACGCCTTGCAGCCGATGCAGACCGAGGTATCGGTGAAGAAGCCGACCCGCGGCTTGGCCTCATCGCCGTAGCTGTCCGGCCACGCCGGCGTCTCGAGCAGGGTCGCGGGGCTCACGATCCGCCCCCGTTGCCCGCCCTCGCTCGCTCGCGGTAGGTCTCGACGAACTCGGGTAGGGCGCTGCCGCGGGGCCGGCGGCCCGGGATGATGTCGCAGCTCGCCGCCTTCACCTCCTGGATCTGGACGTTGGGGTCGAGGACGATCGTGTAGACGTCGTTGGCCGAGTCGCCCTTGCTGGCTCCGCCGTAGCCCCAGTGATACGGGAGGCCGACCTGGTGGACGATCCGGTCGTCGAAGCGGAGTGGCTTGATTCGCTCGGTCACCATCACGCGCGCCTCGATCGCGGTCCGCATCGTCACGATCGTCGCCCACTCGCCGTGCTCGAGGTTGCGCTCCGCCGCCAGCTCCGGGCTCACCTCGCAGAAGAACTCCGGCTGGAGCTCCGCCAGATACGGAAGGGCGCGGGACATCCCTCCCGCGGTGTGATGCTCGGTCAGGCGGTAGGTCGTGGTCACGTACGGGAAGACGTCCGCCCCGGGCGCGCCCGAGCTCGGGTTCGACTCGTTCTCGGGCCGCTCGTAGACCTGCCTCGCCGGATTGGCCGGCTGCTCCGGGTAGAGGGCGTTCGGGAACGGCGACTCGTGCGGCTCGTAGTGGGTCGGCAACGGCCCGTCGACCAGGCCCGCGGGAGCGAACAGCCAGCCCCGCCCGTCGGCCTGCACGATGAACGGCTCGTCGCCGCGAAGCGCCATCTCGGCCTTCGCGTCCTCGTCAGGGATGTAGTCCGGCGGCTTCTTGTCAGAGAAGTCCGGCACGTCGTGGCCAGTCCACCCCTCCTCCTCTTCGTCCCACCAGACGTAGCGCTTGCGCTCCGACCAGGGCTTGCCCTCCGGATCGGCCGACGCGCGGTTGTAGATGATCCGCCGGTTCATCGGCCAGGCCCAGCCCCACTCCGGCGCCACCCAGGTCTGCTCGTGGCCCGGCTTGCGGCGGGCCGGCTGGTTGACGCCGTCGGCGTAGCAGCCCGAGTAGATCCAGCAGCCGCAGGCCGTGGAGCCGTCGCCCTCGAGGTCGGTGTATCCGGAAACCTGGTTGAAGTCCGAGTCGAAGCCGCTGATCTCCCGGAGAACCATCTCCGGATCGGGCTCGTCGTGTGGCGCCTCTGTCGGGTAATCCCAGGTGAGCGCCTTGATCGGCCGGTCTCGCTTGAGGCGGGAGCTCGAGAGCTTCTCGCGGATCAGGCGGCCGAGGTGAAAGGTGAACCAGAGGTCGGAGCGGCAGTCCTCCGGAGGCTCCACGGCCTTGTGCCGCCACTGGAGCAGGCGCTGGGTGTTGGTGAAGGTCCCCGCCTTCTCAGTGTGGGCGGCTGCCGGCAGGAAGAAGACCTCCGTGCCGATGTCCTCGGTGACGAGCTCGCCCGACTCGATCTCAGGGCCCTCCTTCCAGAAGCTGGCGCTCTCGATCTCCTGGAAGTCGCGAACCACCAGCCACTCCAGGTTGGCCATCGCGAGGCGGTGAAGGCGTGAGTTGGAGGAGCCGACGGCCGGGTTCTCGCCGTAGAGGAACATGCCCCTGCACTTGCCCTCGAACATCCCCATCACGGTCGGGTAGATGGAGTGGTCCCCGGTCAGCCGCGGGATCCAGTCGAAGCCGTAGTCGTTCTCCTCGGTCGCCGCGTCCCCCCAGTAGGCCTTCAGCAGGCTGACCATGTACTCGCGGGCGTGGCCCCAGTAGCCGGTGGGGGCGGAATTCTTCTCGATGTACTCCGCCAGGTCCTGGTACGCGCGTGAGTGCGGCATCGGCAGGTAGCCGGGCAGGATGTCGAAGAGCGTCGGGATGTCCGTCGAGCCCTGGAT
Organism: Solirubrobacterales bacterium; assembly: GCA_036557385.1. GTDB lineage: Bacteria > Actinomycetota > Thermoleophilia > Solirubrobacterales > 70-9 > DASUPK01. The sequence goes on from DATBHQ010000059.1 coordinate 15,673, forward strand.
CGACGCGTGCCCGCGCAGGGCCATGATCCCTCCCCCCGGCCGGCCGATGTTCCCGAGCAGCAGCTGGATGATGGAGGCGGTGCGGATGTACTGGACGCCGACCGTGTGCTGGGTCCAGCCGACCGAGTACACGAAGGCGGATGTCCGCTCGCGGCCGGAGTTCTCGCAGAGCGAGTCGGCGACCTCGAGGAAGGTCTCGCGGGGGATGCCGCAGATCCGCTCCACCGCCTCCGGCGTATAGCGCTGGAAATGCCGCTTGAGGATCTGGAAGACGCACCGCGGGTCCTGGAGGCTGTGGTCGACCCTGGGGGGCTCGCCGTTGTCGAGCTCGCCGCCGTGCGCGCCGTGCGCCTGCTGGCCGACCATCGCACCCGCCTCGCGCTTGCCCGCGGCCGCGAAGCTCTCCATCCCCTCGTACTGCCAGCTGGTGCCGTCGTAGGTCCCCTCCTCCTCGTTCCAGCCTGAGAAGAGACCGTCGAGGTCCTCGGTGTCGCGGAACTCCTCGTCGATCAGCGTGGACGCGTTCGTGTACCTCGTGACGTACTCGAAGAAGTAGCGCTCGTTCTCGATGATGTAGTTGACGATCCCGCCGAGGAAGGCGATGTCCGTGCCGGCCCGGATCGGGACGTGCAGGTCAGCGATCGCGCTGGTCCTCGTGAAGCGCGGGTCGACGTGGATCACCTTCGCTCCCCGCTCCTTCGCCTCGACCACCCACTGGAAGCCGACCGGGTGGCACTCGGCCATGTTGGACCCCTCGATCACGATGCAGTCCGAGTTCTGGAGGTCCTGCTGGAAGGTGGTTGCCCCACCCCGGCCGAACGAGGTCCCCAGACCGGGGACCGTGGCGCTGTGTCATATGCGCGCCTGGTTCTCGATCTGGATCGCGCCGAGCGCCGTGAACAACTTCTTCATCAGGTAGTTCTCCTCGTTGTCCAGCGTCGCTCCTCCCAGGCTGCAGAAGCCCAGGGTGCGGTTGAGCAGCCCGTCCTTCTTGCTCCCCTCCTCCCAGGTATCGGCCCGGGTGTCGATCACCCGGTCGGCGATCATGTCCATCGCCTCGTCGAGCGACAGCTCCTCCCACTCGGTCCCGTGCGGGGGGCGGTACTTGACCTTGTACTCGCGGGTGGCGCTTTGCACCAGCTGCTGGGAGGCGGCGCCCTTCGGGCAGAGCCTGCCGCGCGAGATCGGGCTGTCGGGATCGCCCTCGATCTGGGTGATCTCCCCGTCCTTGACGTAGACCCGCTGGCCGCAGCCGACCGCGCAGTAGGGGCAGATCGACTGGACCACCCGGTCGGCGCTCGCGGTGCGGGGCCGAAGGTGCGCCGAACGCTCCGATTTCACGGCAGCCCCGCGAGCGGTCGGATCCCCGCGGAGCTGACGGATCAGGGGCAGGTCGGTGATCTTGCGTTCGGACAGCTCCGGTTCTCCTTCGATGCCTGGCAGCAGGGGGAATACCCCCGGCGGCCCCCCACAAACTGCGGTCAGGCGCCGGACCGCGGCATCCGTCAGCGCCCTTACGGCAGCCGTTCGGTCGCTTCGGCGACCCGGGTAGTCACGAGCGCATACGAAAGGAGGCTCGAAGAGATGAGTCCGCACACAAATGGAGGCAGCGCGCGCGATCCCTACGAGGACGCTCGCGTCTTTCTGCAGCCGATCGCGGCTCCCTCGATCCTCGGCCTGTTCGGATTTGCAGGCGCGACGTTCATCGTCGCCGCGCACGCGGCCAACTGGTACGGGACGACCAACTCGCCCGAGTACCTGTTCCCGTTCGCGGCCATGTTCGGCGGCCTGGCACAGTTCCTCGCCGGGATGTGGGCCTACCGGGCCCGCGACGGCGTGGCGACCGCCATGCACGGCATGTGGGGATCCTTCTGGCTCGCATACGGGATCCTCAACCTGCTCGCGGCAACGGGCGCGATCGTCCTGCCGACCGGCAAGTTCCCGGAGCTGGGCTACTGGTTCCTGGCACTCGGCGTGATCACCGCGCTCGGCGCCTTCGCGGCGGCGGCGGAGAGCATCTCGCTCTTCACGGTGCTCACCTCACTGGCCGCCGGTTCCGGCTTCCTGGCGATCCACTACCTGACCGGGACCGGCTGGTGGGAGACCGCCGGCGGCTGGATCCTGGTCGGTTCAGCCATCGCCGCGACCTATACCGCGGGCGCCATGATGATCGAGGGCGCCTGGGGCCGAGTGGTCCTGCCACTGGGCAAGCTGGCGAAGGATCCGAACATCCCTGGCCGCAGGGTCACCCGTCCCGTGGAGTACGAGTTCGCGGAGCCGGGCGTACGACAGGGCCAGTAGTCGCTGCCCGATTCACACACAACACGAGCGCAATGTGCGGAGGGGGCCCGGGCGGGCCCCCTCCGCCATGTCGGGGGGGTGACCGCCCCCCGCGGGAAGCGCCGAGGCGCGGCTAACCTCGCCGAATGCCCTCGAAGCGCCTCATCGGTGGAGCGGCCGTTGGGCTCGCGGCGATCGCGGCGGCGGCCTGCCTCCTCCCGCATTCCCCTGCGCAGCTGCGGGACCTGATCCTCGGCGTCGGCCTCGCGGGGCCGGCGCTCGCCCTCGCGTCGTGGGTCCTGCTCACCCCGGCGCTCTTCCCGGGCCCCGTGCTGGGCGCGACCTGCGGGCTCGCCTTCGGGTTTCTCGGGGGAGCCGCCCTCGCCTGGGCCGGCGCGGTGCTCGGCGGCCTCACCGCATTCGCCCTCGCCCGGACCATCGCGCGCTCGCACGTCCAGCACCTGCTCGAACGGCGACGGCGGCTGGGCTCGATCGACGCGGCGCTCGAGCACCGCGGGTTCTCTGCGATGCTCGCCGCGCGGCTGATGCCGGGCGTGCCCGTCTCCTGGCTTCACTACGTGGCGGGCGTCTCGCGGGTGCGACCGCGCGCCTTCTTCGGTGCGATCGCGATCGGCGCGCTGTTGCGCACGACCCCGTACGCCCTGCTGGGACAGGGGCTCGCAGGCGGCTCGATGCTCACCCTCGGGGCCGCCGGGGCCTCGATCGCGATCGGCGGCCTCGCCGCGGGGTTCCTGCTCCGACGACTCCGCGCCGCACCGACCCCCGCCTGAGCACTGTCAGCGGGCTGACACCCGTCACCCGCAGCCGCGCGAGCGCTTCCCTGTTAGGTGAGGGATGCCTCACTCCCCGCGAATCACCCGCCGGCGCCTCGCCGCCCTGGCGGCGCTCCTGCTCGGCGCCCTGCTCTCCGTCGCTCTGACGCAGCTGCTCGCAGGCGAGACGCGGGCGGCCTCGAGCTCCCGTCCCAACGTCGTCCTGATGCTGACCGACGACCAGACGCTGGAGGAGATGAGCGGCCTGCCGCAGACCGCCTCGCTGATCGGGGGTCAGGGAGCGAACTTCAGCCGGGCCTACATCTCCTATCCCCTCTGCTGCCCCTCCCGCGTGGCGATCCTGACTGGGGAGTACATGCACAACAACGGCGTCCACGGCAACAGCCCGCCCAACGGGGGATGGCCGCGCTTCCACGCCGAGGGCCTGGAGCATCGCGCCCTGCCGGTCTGGCTTCGCAACGCCGGCTACCACACCGTCCAGGTCGGGAAGTACCTGAACGGCTACGGCGGCAGCCCCGCCCCCATCCCGCCCGGCTGGGACGAGTGGTACGGGAAGCTCTCCGAGTACGACGCCTCCGTTCCAGGCGGACGGATCTACTACCACTACCGGATGCGGGAGGACCCACCGGCCGAGGGCGGGGTGCCCTGCCCGAGCGGCGGACCGAAGACACCGGGCCAGCCGTTCACGTGCGACTACGGCGCGGACCCCTCCGACTACCAGACCGACGTCTTCCAGAAGATGGCCGTCGAGGCGATCCGCCGGCTCGGCGACTCGTCGAAGGGGCAGACCCCGTTCTTCCTGAACGTCGACTTCAACTCTCCGCACTCGCCCTACGTGCCGGCGCCCCGCCACCAGGGCACGCTCGCCGGGCTGCCGATCCAACCGCCGCCGGGACTGAACGAGAAGAACATGAGCGACAAGCCCTTCTTTCTGCGGCGCCTGCCCAAGCTCGGCGCGGGCAAGCTCGCGCAGATCGACCAGCGCCGCCGCAACCGGCTGGAGATGCTGCGGAGCGTCGACGATGCCGTCGCTGCGATCGTGCACGCGCTGGCGGCGGAGGGCCAGCTCGACAACACCTATCTGATCTTCGCCTCGGACAACGGCTACTTCAGCGGCGAGCACCGGATCCGCCAGGGCAAGTACCTGCCGCACGAGCCCTCGAGTCACGTGCCGCTGATGATTCGGGGCCCGGGGATACCGGCGGGAGGGGCCCCAGACGACCTCGTCTCGAACGTCGACCTCGCCTCGACGATCGCCCAGATGGCCGGCGCCACCCCGCTGCTGCCGCAGGACGGGCGCTCGCTGCTGCCCTTCGCGGAGCAGCCCTCGCTCCGCACCTTCCGCCCGATCCTGCTCGAGGGCGACACCGGCCCGAGCATCGACGACGAGGGCGATGAGGGGCCGGTCGCCCGCAACCAGAACGACTACCGCCGCTTCAAGAAGAAGCTGCGCCGCCAGAAGAAGAGGCTTAAGCGGCGCTGCCACAAGTTGAAGCGAAAGAGCCCAAGGCGCGCGTTCCTCTGCTACCGGAAGGGCGTCCGCAACATCGAGCAGGAGCCGGTCGACACCACCTACAAGCTGCGGGCGCCCGCCTACCGCGGCATCCGCACGGACCGCTACGCGCTCTATCTCTATGCGACCGGCGAGGTGGAGCTCTACGACATGTGGCGCGACCCCTACCAGCTCACCTCCGTGACCAAGGCGCCCCGCTATCGCAAGCCGCGGAAGTGGCTGATCGCCCGCCTGGACAAGCTCGCCCGCTGCTCGGGCGCCGCCTGCTCGGCGGGCATCGGGCCCGAGCCCAGGCTGGCCAAGAAGCGCTTCGCCTGCAAGCGAAGGGGGACGGCCCGAGGTCGAAGCCCAGCCGGCCGGAAGCAACGCTGCCTACAAGCTCGCGCCAGGCGCTGACCGGCGGCCGGGAGGGAGGATCACCGAGACCATGGAGAACGGGCGCGTCCGCGTCCTGGAGGCGGATCCGGGGCTCCTCGAAGCCGTGCCGAGCGACAGCCGGACCGCGGCTCTCGAGGCCCTCAACGCGCACGCCCTCTCCTCCGCCCCGGGCCCGTGGGCTCCCGACGGGCTCGCCCGCGCGAGCGGCCTCGGGATCCTCGTGCTGGACGGGCTGCTGACGAGGAACGTCGAGATCGCCGGCACCCGCTCACGCGAGATCCTGGGAGCCGGGGACGTCCTGCGTCCCTGGGACGACGATTCCGCTCTTGACCCGCTTCCCTCGACGACGAGCTGGACCGTCCTGGAGGCCGCGCGTTTCGCGGTCCTCGATCAGCGCTGGCGGGTCCTCGCGGCCCGCTGGCCGGACCTCGGCGCCGAGATCCTGCGCCGGGTCGTGCGCCGCTCCCGCTGGCTCGCCGTGCTGCTCGCGATCGCCAACACCCGGGGCGTCGACGGGAGGGTCCTGCTGCTGTTCTGGCACCTGGCGGGAAGCTGGGGGCGGGTTACCCCGGCGGGCACGCTGGTCCCGTTCGGCCTGACGCACGAGGTGATCGCGGATCTGGTGGGTGCCCGCCGTCCCTCGGTCACCACCGCGCTCGCGGGCCTCGAGCGGGCAGGCGAGCTGGAGCGCCTCGCGGACGGCTGGCTGCTGCGCGGCGACCCGCCGCTGTCAGCGGGCTGACGCCGCCGGCGCGCAGCTTTTCGCGGTCCGCCGTGTTCTCCTGAGCTCCACACGCCTAATCCCGTCCAGGGAGGACGGGAGCGGGGGAACCAGGTTCCCGGGGCGAACCCGCCGAGAGGCGGGAGCGCGGCTCCTTCCGCGCCAGCCCGACAGCTAACCCCGCAGGCCCGAGAAGGAGGTTGGCTTTGCGACGCGATTCATCGGCAGGGACCAGGCGCGCGGTCGGGGCGCTGGTCGGCCTCTTGGTGCTCACAGGCGCCGCGGGCGCGAGCGCACAGACCGGCGGATCGCCGGCGCCCGGGGCACCGGTTGGATCCGGCCCGGCGCCGAGCGCGCCGCACGGGGGCAAGTTCCGCAAGGCGAAGCTGATCCGCAAGAGCGGCAGGGCGATTCCGCCCCGGGGCGCGCCGCCGGCGGTGGTCAGCGCGATCGCCGCGGGGAACGCGATCCACAAGCGCCCGTACGTCTGGGGCGGAGGACACGGCGACTTCACCTCGTGGGGCTACGACTGCTCCGGGGCGGTCAGCTACGTGCTGCACGCCGCCGGCATGCTGCGGAGCCCGCTCGCATCGGGGCCCCTGATGTCGTGGGGCGCGCGGGGCAAGGGCCGCTGGATCACGGTGATGGCCAACCGCACTCATGCCTACGCCGTGATCGCGGGACGGCGATGGGACACCTCCTCATACGGCAGCGGGGGCAGCGGCCCGCGCTGGCGGGCCACCAAGCGCCGCCACAAGGGCTTCGCCGTGAGGCATTTCCCGGGCTACTGATCCGAGGGCCGCTGGTCCCGGAGGTAGATCGGGTTGGAGACGATCCAGCGGCGCGGGGCGCCGCCGCGCTCGAGCCACACCTCGACGCGCCAGACGCCCGCGCCGTCCACCGGCTGGCTGAGCCGCGTGCCCTGACACCGCGCCACCTGCCGCCCGTCGCGGAGCAACCGGATCGAGGCCTCCTCGGGAGACCGGGCATTGATCGTCCACTCGCCGACGGGGCCCTCCTCCCCCATCTCCAGACGGGCCCCATCCGACTCCGCCCAGAGCTCGAAGCCGGCGGCGGGAGCGACCCAGTCGAGGGCCAGGTAGGAGCGGCCGGCGGCGAGCGCGGCGAGCACCCGGCGGGGCGCCTCGGAGTCTCGCGGCACGTCGGGGACGTGGGTGCTCAGGAGACCGAGAAAGCGCTCGTGACGCATCGGGGTGAGTATCCGGCCTCGAACCCGCAGCCCGGGCTGGTGGGCGTCGAGTCCGCCGATCGCGGGAACCCGCCGCCGGCTCCCGAGCTCGTCCCAGAGCGCCAGGTGCTCAGCGGGAGGGCCGATCAGGAGGGGCTTGGGGTCACGCAGGAAGCGAACGGCCTGGGCCGGGGTTCGCCACCGCTCCGCCTCGTCCGTGAGCAGGCTCCAGAGCTCGACCCCCATCGCCCCGCACTCGTCGAGGGCTCGCCACGGGTGCGGCCGGCCGATCCGCCGCGAGATCCTTGAGCCCTCGGAGAAGGGGTGGGCGGCGAAACTGATTCCGCCGGCGGCCTGGACCGCCGCGCAGATCTCTGACTCGGTCAGGCCCCGGTGCGGGATCGCATCGGTGACCCCGAAGGCGAGCAGATGGCCGTCGCGCGGGGAGACCTCGAGGCCGACTACGCAGAGGACACCGTCGTGCCAGCCCTCCCAGCCGTCGCGGCGCGCCGCCACCGTGTCGTGATCGGTGATCAGGATGGCCTCGATCCCGTTTTCGCGCGCGACCTCGAGCAGCTCCGCCACCGTCGCGGTGCCGTCGGAGTAGGTGGTGTGCATGTGGATCGCGCAACGCATTGTCCGCTGGCCTATGCGCGTCGTTTCCCGCGCGCCGCCCACGGTAATCCCGTTGACATGAGCCGCGCGGGCAACGCCGTCATCGAGCGAACGGAGCGACAGGGCGAGCCCCCACGGCCGCCCGCCTTCCTCGATCGCCGCCTGTTCCTCGGTGACTGGGGCTGGTTGATCCGCGATCCGATCGACCTCCTGCGGGCGACCTACTACGTCGGCGCGGTCGTCCTGCTCCTACTGGGCCAGTTCGATGACGCCGTGCGGCTGGGCCTGACCGCGATCCTGGTCACCCTGCCGAGGATCATCTCCGTCCCGCGCCTCTTCGACCTGGGCTTCGTGATCGGCATGGCGCTCCAGGCCTGGGGGAACGTCTTCAGCCTGTTCACGAACCTCGGCTGGTACGACAGCCTCGTCCACCTCACCCTGTCGTTCTGGGTCGCGCCCCTGTTCTACATCTGCCTCGCGCGGGTCGAGGTCGTGCCGGACCTGACGGGGCCGCGGAAGCCGAGCAGGAACCTCGTCGGGATTCTGGTCGTCACGCTCTCGCTCGGATTGGCCTTCGGGGCTTGCTACGAGATCTACGAGTGGGCGGTCGACAAGTGGCTGGGCGGGAACCTCTACATCAGCGAGAGCGACACGGCCCTCGATCTGACGCTCGACTGCCTGGGCTCGGCGGCCGGCGGTGCGCTGCTCGTCCTCTGGGCGACGCGGGGCTGGCACACGATCCGGCGGCTTCCCGCGAGCCGGATCGACTGAGCGCGTACGGGTCGCGCCTTGTCAGGGGCGCGACACCCGGCTTTTGGCCGGCGCCCGCGCGGGAATCACCGGAGCGAGCCCGAGGACGGAGACGCCGCACGATGCAGACCCACCAGACGATTCGACTGAGCCGCGGCGCTCACCGCTCCCCCGAGCACGGGGTGTGCGTGATGGAGCTGGCCTCGATGCTCGCCGGGGAGAAGTTCAGCGACAGGCCCGCGTCCGTCTCAGCCGTCCTGGGGAGCTTCCTCCGCACCTACAACGATCGCATCGACGAGGACCGGCGCCAGGACCTCTATCCAATCGCCTCCCAGGCCGTCGGCACTGCAGCTCCGAAAGCGGTGGAGCGCAGCCGGGCCCAGCGGTGCCTGAGGTGGGTGGCCGAGTCCGGCCATCGCGTTCCGTGGAGCCTCCGGCTGCGGCCGAGGCTGGTCGCTGGCTCGATCGCCGCCAAGATGGCGGCGCGGGACGCTTCGAAGGAGGGCCACCGAAGGGCGCTGGCGCTGGTGGAGGAGCTGATCTCTCTCGGCGACAGCTGGGCCGGGATCCCCGCCGATCCGGGCGAGCTGGTGCCCGCCCCCGAGAGGGTCGCTGACGGGAAGCGCTGGTGAGGCCGCAGCTCGGGTACCGATGAGCGTGGACGGGTACCGATGAGCGTGGACGCGACTGCAGGGGCCGCTCTGCGGGTAAGGGGATACGCGGGGGCTGCGCGCGTAATGAAGACACGACTTCTGGAAGCGGATCCGGACCTCGCTCGGAACCTGTCGCCCGACGTCGTCGCCGCGGTCAGCCCGCACCTCGTCGCCGACGTGCTGGAGCTGCCCGCCGGCGATTGGCTGCCCGAGCGCGCCGAGCCCCATCCGGGGCACCTCGGTTACCTCGTGCTCGACGGCCTGATCCTGAGGCGGACCGAGATCAACAACGCGCGCAGCGGCGAGCTGATCAGCCAGGGCGATCTGATTCGCCCGTGGCTGGAGGAACCGATCTCCTTCAGCAACTTCGAGTGGCGGATCATGGAGCCGGCACGGCTCGCGGTGCTAGACCGGCGCGTCGGCGTCCGGCTCTGCACCCGTCCCGAGCTGAGCGCCGCTCTGCTGGACCGGCTGACGCTGAGAACCCGATCCCTGGCGATCCATGCCGCGACCGAGAACATGCGCGGCCTCGAGGATCGGCTGCTGGCTCTCTTCTGGCATCTCGCCGAGCGCTGGGGGCGCAGGGAGGATGAAAACGTCGTGGTGCCGATCCGCCTGACGCACGAGACCCTGAGCCTGCTCGTCGGCGCGCGCCGCCCCTCAGTGACGACCGCGCTGGGAGCCCTCGCCGACGCCGGAGCGCTCGAGCGGCGCGAGGACGGCGACTGGATCCTGCACGGGTTGCCTCCCGCTGTCGGAACCTGACCGAACCTCCGGCTCGACGCGCGCCTCTCCCGCGTAGACGTTGTAGCCGCTCTCCCGCAGAAAGCCGATCAGGGTCATGTTGGCCTCTCGCGCCAGCCTCACAGCCAGGCTGGAGGGCGCGGAGACCGCGGTCAGGATCGGGATCCCCGCCACCAGCGCCTTCTGCACGAGCTCGAAGGAGGCGCGGCCCGAGACCTGGAGGACGGCCGCCCGATCGAGGACGTCGCCGCGCAGCAGTGCGCGCCCGATCGCCTTGTCGACCGCGTTGTGTCGCCCGACGTCCTCCCGCAGGACGAGCAGCTCTCCCTCGGCGGTGAAGAGGGCGGCCGCGTGCAGCCCGCCCGTGCGATCGAAGAGGCGCTGACGGGCACGCAGGGCCTCCGGGAGCGAGGAGATCACCTCGGCCGCGACGGCCGGTCCGTCCGGAACGGCCGGGGCGGCCACGCGCACGGCCTCGATGCTCGCTTTGCCGCAGACGCCGCATGACGAGGTCGCGTAGAAGTTCCGCTGCCAGCCGCCCGCGGGCGTGGCGCCCTCGCGCAGGATCACGTCCACCACCCCGCCATCGGAGCGCGGTGGGCACTCACGGACGCTCGCCACATCGGCCGGATCGACGATCCCCTCGCCGCTGAGGAACCCGACGGCGAGCTCGATGTCCTCTCCCGGGCCGGGTGTTCGCATCGTGACCGCGACGCGCTCGCCACCGAGTCGGATCTCGAGGGGCTCCTCGGCCGCCACGACGTCGACCGAGCCCTCCGCCTGCCCGTCTCGCCGCCGGCGGATCGGCACGCGCTCGCTGGGTCGCCCGCCTTCCTGTTCCATCGCGTGTTCGATCTACCCGTTGAGCGGGGGCTTCGAACGAACCTCGGTCGGCGTTTGGGACAGCGCCGGCTCTGAAAGGATGGTGCCGTGGGATTCGACCAGTACCACGAGCCGGCCTCCGATCTCCCTGAGGAGGCGCGGACCTTCGCGAGGATGTCCGCGAACCTGATCGAGGAGGCCGAGGCGATCGATTGGTACGAGCAGCGCCTGTCGATCGAGAAGGACCCCGTCGCCCGGGCGATCATGCGCGACGCCGAGGGTGAGGAGTTCAAGCACTTCGCGATGAACCTGGAGTTCCTCTTTCGCCGGCTTCCGCTGTGGCGGGAGATCGCGCAGGGGATCCTCTTCAAGGAAGGCGACATCGTCGAGCACGGCGAGGCATCCGAGGAGGAGGCGACCGAGGAGGAGGCCGCGAAGGGGGCCCCGCTGGCCGGCAGCGAGTCCCTCGGCATCGGCAGCCTGCGAGGAGACGCCGGGTGAGCCACCTCCTCCGCGAGCACGCTCCGATCACCGAGGCCGGCTGGCGGCTGCTCGACGAGGAGGCCCGCGAGCGTCTCACCCCCGCCCTGGCCGCGCGCAAGCTGATGGACTTCTCCGGTCCGCACGGCTGGGAGCACTCGGCGACCAACCTGGGACGGGTCGAGGAGATCCCCGATGCGCCGGGCGACGGCGTGGCGGCGAGCCAGCGACGCGTCCTGGGCCTCGTCGAGCTGCGGGCTCACTTCGCGGTCAGCCGTGCCCAGCTCGATGACGCCGAGCGCGGCGCGCCGGACGTCGACCTCGAGACCCTCGACACCGCGGCACGCAGGATCGCGATCGCGGAGAACGCGGCCGTCTTCCACGGCCTCGGCGCGGCTGGAATTCCCGGGATCGCCGAGGCCGCGAGCCACGACGCCATCAGCCTGGGCGAGGACTGCGAGGTCTATCCGCGCCACGTCGCCAAGTCGGTGGACGCGCTGCGCGACGCGGGCATCGACGGCCCGTACGGGTTGGCGCTCAGCCCCGAGGGCCATACGCACGTGCTCGAGACCGCAGAGCACGGCGGCTATCCCCTGATGCAGCACCTCCACGAGATCCTCGGCGGGCCGATCGTCTGGGCCCCCGGGGTGGACGGGGGTGTAGTGCTCAGCCTGCGGGGCGGGGACTTCCTCTTCGACTCGGGCCAGGACCTCTCGATCGGATACGAGAACCACGACGCCGACTCGGTCCAGCTCTATCTGGAGGAGAGCTTCAGCTTCCAGGTCGCGACGCCCGAGGCCGCCGTCGCGCTCCCCGCCTGACGGCTCAGCCTGAGAGCTCGGCGAGCCGCCGCTCGATGAACCGCCGCTCGGGCTCGGAGTGGATCAGCTCGAGGGCGCGCGCATACGCCGCGCGCGCCTCGTCGGCGCGGCCGACCCGGAGCAGCAGCGAGGCGCGGGTGGAATGCAGATACGGATAGCGATCGAGATCGAGCCCATCGACCAGCTCGAGGGCCGCCTCGGGGTCCCCGGCCTCGCCGATGGCCGCCGCCCGGTTGAGCTCGACCACCGGGGAGCCACTCAGCCTGGCGAGCTCGCCGTAGAGCGCGGCGATCTGCTCCCAGTCCGGCGGGTCCTCAGTGTGGAGGACGGCGATGGCCGCCTGGAGCACGTAGTTGCCCCGCCCGCCGAGGGCGATCGCCCGGTCCACCTCCGCCTTCGAAAGCCCGATCTGCCGCTCGTCCCAGAGTGAGCGGTCCTGATCGCCGAGCAGGACCAGCTCTCCGTCGGAGAAGCGCGCCTCGCGCCGGGCGTCTCCCACCAGCATCAGCCCGAGCAGGCCGTGCACCTCGGGCTCGTCCGGCATCAGCTCGGCGAGGGCCCGCCCCAGGCGGAGCGCCTCGTCCGAGAGCTCGCCGCGGCCGCCATAGCCCTCGTTGAAGATCAGATAGATCACCCCGAGTACGGCGGCGAGCCGGTCCGGGAGCTGGTGCGGGGGCGGGACCCGGAACGGGATGCCGGCCTCCTCGATCTTCCGCTTCGCCCGGACCAGGCGCTTGGCCATCGTCTCCCTCGGCACGAGGAAGCCACGGGCGATCTCCTCGGTCGTCAGGCCGCCCAGCGTCCGGAGGGTCAGCGCGACCTGCGCCTCGAGCGCGAGCGCCGGATGGCAGCAGGTGAAGAGCAGCTCCAGCCGCTCGTCGGGGATCGCCGCCTCCTCCAACTCATCCTCCGCGGCGACCGGGACGTCCAGGAGCCTGGTCTTCTCGGCCAGCGTTCGGTTCCGCCGGATCCGGTCGATCGCCCGATTGCGGGCGGTGGTCACCAGCCAGGCGCGCGGGTGTTCCGGCGTTCCATCGCGCGGCCAGCGCTCGGCTGCGATCGCGAACGCCTCCTGAGCGGCCTCCTCGGCGAGGTCGAAGTCGCCGAGGAAGCCGATCAGGTTGGCGAGGACGCGGCCCCACTCGTCGCGGAAGACTCGGTCGAGGATCGCCTAGCTCCCGAAGAACGGCCGGATCTCGACCGCGCCCCCCATGCGGGCCGCCGGGATCCTCGAGGCGAGCTCGATCGCGGCGTCCAGGTCGTCGGCTTCGTAGAAGAGCCAGCCGCCGAGCGCTTCCTTGACCGAGACGAACGGGCCGTCGGTCGTCAGGGTCCTCTCGTCCTGTACGCGGACCGTCGTGGCCGACTCAGGCGGCTGCAGCCGCTCGCCGGGCGTGACGCCGGGGGTCTCGTTGATCGCCTGGTAGTCGGCGGCGACCTGCTTCTGCTCCCCCTCGCTGAGCTTGGCCCAGGTCTCGGGGTCGGTGGGCTGTTGGATCAGCAGCATGTACTTCATCTCGGTTCCTCCTTGGGTTGATCTTCGCCCCTGAGACGAGCGAGGGAGGCGGAAATGGACAGCGGATTCAGTGGACCGGCGGCGGCGAGCCCTCCGCGCTCCCGGCGAGGACCGGGTCCCAGGCGCAGACCTCGCAGGCGTGGCCGAACGCCGCCCGAGCGAACTCGAGCGCCAAGGCGTGGGGGTCCTCCGCCGAGCGGATGTCCTCCCAGTCGAGGACGAACTCCCCGAGGTCGGAGTCCCAGCGCGCGGCCTCGGGGGTGAGCCGGGCCTCGGAGAACCCCTCCGGGGCCGGATGGGCGAAGGCGAAGAAAGCGGCCCGGTCGTACTTGCGGTCGCCAGGCCACCAGCCGATCTCGATCTGCTCCGCGTCGCCGGAGTTGCGCATGATGAAGTCGTCGCTGGGCGGCTCCGCCGCCCGCCCGTTGAAGAACGCCACGGCCAGGTCGAACGTCCCCCACCAGGCGTTGACCGGCGTCGCGCGGCCGCGGAAGGGAGCGCGGACCTCGCCGAGCACCAGGGCCGCCCGGGTCGCCGCCTCGAAGTAGGTCGCGACCCGATCCGGCTCGTAGGTGGAGTGCTCGCGGTCCTCGTCGAGCGGCTCGTCCCAGGGGACCTCCTGAGGGGCGGGATTGATCTCCACCTTCCCGGCGAGGCGCTCGACGTCCGCGAGCACCTCCCGCGTCACGTCGGCGACCGAGCGGTTCGGGGTGAGCGCGATCCGGGCCTCGCGGCCGTCGGTGTGGTCGACGAACGCCTCGTGGGCGCGCAGGTCAAGGCCGGCGACGATCGTGCCGGAGCCGTTCGGGGCGGGCAGCGCATTCGTCTCCCAGCCGCGCGGGGTGAGCCGGAGCGCGGCGTGCTGCAGCTGGGGCTCGGGCGGGGCCAGCTCAACCGCCAGCTTGCCCAGGATCTGGGTGTGGGCATGGAGCGTGTCGCAGGTCGCGCTCCAGGCGTCGTAGGAGAGTGGCGGCCATCCGGTGGCCATGCCTGGACGCTAGCGCTCCGCGGCGGCGGGCTAGCCCCAGGAGGGCTCGGTCATCGGCCGGAAGCTCGCGGT
>DATBHQ010000060.1:0-10568 GCA_036557385.1 Solirubrobacterales bacterium
GAGCCGAGCGCAGCGAGCGTGACGGCAGCGATCGCCCGACGCGCCGCGAGCCGCGGACTCCCGTGGGCGCCCGCGAGGAGCGCCCGAGCCGCTCCAGTCGTTCGAGCCGCTAGGCCGCCCGCGCTCTGAGGAGGGAGCGGAGCGTCTCGGCGACGGCCGCACGGTCGTCCGTGACATGCCGCCAGGTGAAGCGCACGACCTCGTAGCCCCGGACCGCTAGCCGGGCATCCCGGGCGCGATCCTCCTCGAACGCGGATCGCGTCCGGTGCGATTCCCAGCCGTCGACCTCGACGACCAATCGTTCCTGGCGCCATAGGAAGTCGACCTCGTACCGGTCGACCTTCATGTTGACCTCGGGCGAGGGGAGGCGATGGCGGCGGCAGAGGGCGAGCATCGCCTGCTCCAGGTCGGTGCGGGCGCGGTCTGATTCGAACGGTTTGCTGATCGGCAGGCGGAGGAACTCGGCCTCTCGGACAGCAGCGGAAAACCGGGCTGGGGAAAGGAGGGGGCGGATGTCGGTGAGGGTCCGGGTAGGCGTGGTCACCGGTACTCCCTCCTGCAGCGTGCAGTGATGGGCAATGAGGGTGGAGGAGCGGTGGAGCATGATGCCGGCGCGCTTCCGGATCCCGGCCGTGCTTGGAACGGTGACGTGCACGTCGGGAACCTCGTCGCGCCCGCCGGCTCGCAATGGTCGTCGGACGCGGCGGTGCATTCCCCAGAGCTCGGCCGCGCTGATGTGACTGAGCACCGCCCCGTCCCCGCACGCCAGGACGGCCGCCATCCATCGGCCTCTCTCGCTCAGTCGGGTGTGGCCCACCGCATAGATCCGACGATGAATGCGGTGAAGCCGGTGGTTCGTGACGCGATCGGAGATCGCGCTCCCGCTCACACCGCAGCCAATGAGCTGGGCTCGCGTGATCACTCCGTGCTGCGTCGCCGCAACTCGTGCGATGCGAGCGTCACGGTCCGGTTTGTCGCGGCCGATTTCGCTCCCCTTCATTGCCGGTGTTCGTCCTGGCGCTCCCCGTCCCGCCCGATCCGTGTAGGTTCCCGCGCCGATGGCGACCGAACGCACACTGATTCTCGTCAAGCCGGACGCATTCGAGAGGCAGCTGACCGGCGAGGTCATCGCCCGCTTCGAGCGCAAGGGGCTGAGGCTGGTGGCGATGAAGCTGATGCAGGCTCACGAGGAGCTGGCCAACACCCATTACGAGGAGCACGCCGACAAGCCGTTCTTCGGCGAGCTGGTCTCCTTCATCACCGGCGGGCCGCTGGTCGCGATGGTGCTGGAGGGGGAGAGCGCGGTGGCGGCGGCACGGCAGCTGATCGGCGCGACCAACCCGCTCGAGGCCGACGCCGGCTCGATCCGCGGCGAGTTCGCCACCGAGGTCACCTTCAACCTCGTCCACGGCTCGGACTCACCGGAGTCGTCCGCGCGCGAGATCGCGCTCTGGTTTCCCGAGCTCTGATCCTCGCCTCGCGCTCGCCCCAGCGCCGCGCGCTGCTCGATGCCCTCGGACTCGAGTTCGAGGTCCAGGCTCCGGAGGTCGAGGAGCAGACGGAGGGCGAGCCGCGCGACCTGGTGGTCCGCAACGCGACGCGGAAGGCCGAAGCAGTCGCGGCGGGCCATCCCGGCGCCCTGGTGATCGCCGGTGACACCGAGGTGGTCATCGACCGCGAGGTCCTGGGGCAGCCCGAGAGCGAGGCCGAGGCCCGGGCCCACCTCGAGCGGCTCTCCGGCGCCGAGCATCACGTCCTCGGAGGCCTCGCCCTGATCGGCCCCGACGAGGGGGAGCCGCGGTCCGGCGTCGACCTTTCGACCGTCGCGTTCCGCGAGCTCGATGAGGCCCTCCTGGGTGCCTACCTCGCCTCCGGCGAGTGGCGCGGACGGGCCGGGTCCTACGCGATCCAGGGCCTTGGGTCCGCGCTCGTGGACTCCGTCCGCGGCGACGTCTCCAACGTCATCGGGCTGCCGGTCGGCCTGCTGCTGCGGCTCGCGCCGGAGCTGGTGCAAGCGTCGTAACTTCGCAACTTGCGGACTTTGGTCGTTTTAAGGCCAGCCGCTAGGCTGCGACGAGTTCCGCTATTCGTCGCCCTCCATGAGCGTTCTCAGCACAATCAGCCCCGCCCGGGACATGGCCGTCGACCTCGGCACGGCCAACACGCTCGTCTACGTCCGCGGCCGCGGCATCGTCGTGTCCGAACCCTCGGTGGTCGCAGTTGACACCGCCACCGGAGAGGTGCACGCAGTCGGCGCCGAGGCGAAGCAGATGCTCGGGCGGACACCGTCGACCATCAACGCGATGCGGCCGCTCAAGGACGGCGTGATCGCCGACTTCGAGATCACCGAGTCGATGCTCCGCTACTTCATCAAGCGGGCCAACCACAGCCGTTTCACACATCCCCGCGTCGTGGTCTGTGTTCCCTCCGGTGTGACCGGGGTTGAGAAGCGAGCCGTCGAGGAGGCCTGCCTCGGGGCTGGTGCCCGGGAGGCGTATCTGATCGAGGAGCCAATGGCCGCCGCGATCGGCTCCGGCCTTCCCGTCTCGGAGCCCACCGGCAGCCTCGTCGTCGACATCGGCGGCGGCACCACCGAGGTCGCGGTCATCTCCCTCGGCGACATCGTCGTATCCCAGTCGGTACGGGTCGGCGGCGACGAGATGGACGAGGCGATCATGAACTTCTGCAAGCGCGAGCACCAGCTCCTGATCGGCCACCAGACGGCCGAGGACATCAAGCACGAGGCCGGCTCGGCCAACCCGCTCGGCAACGAGATCGAGATCGAGATCCGCGGCCGCGACCTCGGGTCGGGCCTGCCGCGCGCGGTGAAGCTCAACTCGGGGGACATCCGCTCCGCGCTCGATGACCCGATCCAGCAGATCATCGCGGCGGTCCGCGACACCCTCGACCGCACGCCGCCCGAGCTCGCCGGTGACCTGATGGAGCGGGGGATGACCCTGGCGGGCGGCGGAGCGCTGCTGCACGGATTCGCCGAGCGGATGAGCGAGGAGTGTCAGATGCCGGCGAGGCTGGCCGAGTCGCCGCTGACCTGCGTGGCGACCGGATCGGGCCAGGCCCTGGAGGAGTTCGAGGCGATCAAGCGTGCGCTGAAGAACTCCCGCGTCCGGAGGCGCTACTGAGCGCCCGGGGCTGAGAGGAAGACGCGGCCATGTATCTCCTCGACCGACCCGAGGACATCCCGCCGCGGCTGACCAATCGGCTCAACCTGCGCATCGCGATTCTGGGGGCGGTGGTCGTCGCGGCCATCGCGACGGTGCTGCTGCGCCTCTGGTCGCTGCAGATCCTGGACGGCCAGCACTACCGCGCCATGGCAAAGGATCACGGCATCCTCGACGTTCGCGTGCATCCGCCGCGCGGTGAGATCCTCGACCGGAGCGGCAGGGTCCTGGTCGAGAACCGGACCGTGATGACCCTCCAGCTGCGCCCATCGGACCTGCCGAGCGACAAGTCAGAGCGGCGCCGCGAGCTCGCCAAGCTGGGCGATCTCCTCGGCCTGTCGCAGCCCGAGATCCATCAGCGGGTGCGGGCGACACCGCAGTACGCCGGCTATCCCGTCGTGCTGAAGCAGGGGCTCGACCGCCGCCTGCTCTTCTATTTCCTCGAGAACAAGGAGAGCTTCCCCGGTGTCAGCGTGGACCGGACCTACGTCCGCAGGTACCCGGACGGCAGTCTCGCCGCCCATGTCCTGGGCCAGGTCGGCCAGATCAGCCCGCACCAGCTGACCAGGCCGCAGTACAAGACGCTCCGGCCGGGCGACGTGATCGGCCAAGCGGGCGTCGAGTACACCTACGACAAGTTCTTGCGCGGCACCGCCGGAGCCGAGCGGATCCAGGTCGATGCGCTCGGGCGCCCGCGGGGCACCCTCGGCCACCGGCCCCCGCAGGCGGGCGACAACCTCAGGCTGACCCTGGACTCGGGCGTTCAGGAGACCGGCGAGACGGCGCTCCGCGACAAGGGCCTGCCGGGAGCCTTCGTGGCCATGAACGTCCACACGGGCGCGATCCTCGGAATGGGCTCCTACCCGACCTTCGACCCGTCCTTCTACACCCGGCCTCACACCAAGGCCCAGTACGACGCCTTCGGGAACCAGCCCGGCGATCCGCTGGTGGACCGCGCGGACCAGGGCGGCTATCCGACGGGGTCTGCGTTCAAGCCGATCACCGCCACGGCGGCCCTCCAGGACGGCCTGATCACCCCGAGCACGATCTTCGACGACACCGGCTCGCTCGACATCGGGGGCCTGGTCGTCCACAACGCCGGCGGAGCGGCCAACGGGCCGATCGACATGAGCACCGCCCTCCAGGTCTCCTCCGACGTCTACTTCTTCAATCTCGGCCTCCACGCCTCCGCCAGCGGAAACGGCGGCCAGATCCAGGACTGGGCGTTCAAGTACGGCCTTGGCCGCAAGCCCCAGATCGACGTCCCGGACGCCACCGCCGGCCTGATCCCGACGCCGGCGTGGCGCAACCGGGTGTTCCACAGCCACAAGAACCCCTACATCGACCGGCCCTGGAACCAGGGCGACAACGTGAACCTCGCCGTCGGCCAGGGCGACGTGATGGTCACCCCGCTGCAGCTCGCGCGGGCCTATGCCGCGCTGGCGAACGGCGGCGCCCTCGTCCGGCCCCACGTCGGCGGAAGCATCGTGAACATTCGCGGCCAGACCGTCAGGAAGATCCACCCAGCGCCGCAGCGCCACCTCCGCATCTCCTCCGAGACGCGCAACGTGATCCTCGAGGGCCTGCACCGCGCCGCCGATGAGCCCGGCGGCACCTCCTACGCGGTCATGGGCAGCTTCCCCATCCCGGTGGCCGGGAAGACCGGCACCGCCGAGCGACAGGGTCAGGAGGACCAGTCCTGGTACAGCGTCATCGCTCCGTACCCCAACCCGCAGATCGTCGTCACGGTGACCGTGGAGCGCGGCGGGTTCGGCGCCGAGACAGCGGCGCCGATGGCCCGCGCGATCCTCGAGCGCTACTTCAACCAGCACGGCGGCGGCGTCGACACCGCAGCGGCCCACGCCGCGGGACCCGGCTGATGGAAGCGGCGAAGCCCTCATTCACGATCGCGCCGCAGCGCTCGCGCCTGCTGGAGGTCCTGAACCTCCGCAACCTGGACCCGATTCTGCTCTTCGCTTCGATCGGGCTGATCGCGTTCAGCGTCTTCACCCTGGCGTCGTCAACCCAGCACGAGATCGCGGCGGACTCGAACTACTTCGTCGTTCGGCAGGCGCTCTACGGCGTGCTCGGCATCGTGCTGATGATCGCGGTCAGCCGGATCGACTACACCCGCCTGCGCGAGCTCCGCGTCGGCATCTATGCGTTCATGGTCGGCTCGATCGCCTTCGTCTTCCTGGTCGGGACCGCCGTGCGCGGCTCGAACCGCTGGATCGAGTTCCCCCTCTTCCAGTTCCAGCCGTCCGAGCTCGCAAAGGTGCTGCTCTGCGTCTCGCTCGCGGCCTTCATCTACGAGCGGCTTCGGCGCCCCTTCGGAATCAGGACCACTCTCTGGTTGCTCGCGGTCGGACTGCTGCCCGCGGCGCTCGTCTTTCTCCAGCCCGACCTCGGGACCGGGATCGTGCTGGTCGCCATCGCGCTGACGATCCTCTTCGTCTCAGGGATCCCCTGGCAGCACTTCGCGGCGATCGTCGCCGCCGGCGCCCTGCTCGCCGGGGGCGTCTACCTGGCCGGATCCGCGGTGGGGGTGCAGTTTCTGCATGGCTACCAGGAGGACCGGCTGACCGCCTTCCTGCATCCGAGCGAGGATCCTCAGGACGCGAGCTATCAGGTGACCCAGTCCAAGATCGCGATCGGATCGGGAGAGGTGTCCGGACGCGGCGACGACGCAACCCAGACCGAGCTCCTCTTCCTCCCCGAGCGCCACACCGACTTCATCTACGCCGTGATCGGGGAGCGCTTCGGCTTCACCGGCGCCGCCTTGGTGATCCTGCTGTACGCGCTCCTCTTCTGGCGGGGGTTACGGGTGATGCGAATATCCACCAGCTTCTACGGGGTGATGATCGCTGGCGGCATCGTCGCGATGCTCGCCTTCCAGGCGATCGTGAACGTCGGGATGAACCTGGGGCTGATGCCCGTCACGGGCATCACCCTGCCGCTGATCAGCTACGGGGGCTCGTCGGTCCTGGGGACGTTCCTCGCCCTGGGGTTGTTGCAGGCGATACACGCACAGTCGCGCGCGCATAGTTTCAGGTCGTATTGAGGCTAGGCGCTACTCTCGGGCACCGCGCGAGTCTGGGTGGGGCCGAACTGAACGTGAGCTGAACCGACCTTGAGCTGTGAGGGCTAGGAAGACATGTATCGCAAGCAGGTGCGCCGTCGACGGGCGGTGCTGTTGCTGCTCGTCGCCGCCTCGCTGACGCTGCTCAGCCTCTATTACCGAGAGGGATCCGGGGGGCCCCTGCACGGCTTCCAGGACGTCGTCTCGACGGTCTTCAGCCCGATCTCCTCGGGTGCCGACCGCGCGCTGAAGCCGGCACGCGACCTGGTCAACTGGTTCGGCGAGACCTTCGACGCTCGCGGCGACAAGTCGAAGCTGCAGGACCAGGTCGCCAGCCTCCGGAATCAGCTGGCGAGGGAGCAGACCCAGCAGCGCGAGGCGAAGGAGCTCTCAGCGCTCAACGAGCTGACCAGCGGCGGGATCGTCCCTGACGGCACCGACCCGGTCACCGCGAGGGTGGTCGGCCGCTCCCCGACCGTCTGGTACTCCACGGTGACGATCGACAAGGGCTCGGGCGACGGCGTGCGCATCGACGACCCCGTGGTCGCCGCGCAGGGCCTCGCCGGCAAGGTGACCCAGACCACTCCGAACACGGCGCAGGTCACTCTGATCACCGACGCCGACAGCGCGGTCACGGCGCGCGTCACACCGAGCGGCGCCACCGGGGTGGTTCAGCCCGACGTCGGCAACCCCGATGACCTCCAGCTCGACTATCTCGAGCGCGGCTCGAACATCGCCGAGGGCCAGATGGTCGTGACGGCGGGATTCTCGACCGGCGACCTCGGCTCGATCTTCCCCCCTGGGATCCCGATCGGGGAGATCAC
Organism: Solirubrobacterales bacterium; assembly: GCA_036557385.1. Taxonomy (GTDB): domain Bacteria; phylum Actinomycetota; class Thermoleophilia; order Solirubrobacterales; family 70-9; genus DASUPK01. The sequence goes on from DATBHQ010000060.1 coordinate 7,083, forward strand.
GAGGGCGACGGTGGAGGAGCAGCAGGCGTACCAGCGCGTCCACCTGGAGCCCTTCGCGGACCTCCGCGACATGGACTTCGTCAAGGTGTTGACGACGCACACAGGTGGAGGCAAGAAGCAGTGATCCTGACCCCCGGAATCATCGCCAGGCTCGCGGTGCTCGGCGCCCTGATCGCGGTCGCGCAGGTCGTCTGCTTCTCGAAGATGGACGTCTTCGGGACGAGCCCCGACGTCGCGCTGCTCGTCGTCATCTCGGTCGGGCTGCTCGGTGGCAGCCTGACCGGGGCGGTCACCGGCTTCTCGATCGGGCTGCTGATCGACTGCCTGCTGCTGGAGACCATGGGAGCCTTCGCCCTCACCATGCTCTCCGTCGGCTACGTCGCCGGCCGCTATCGCGAGACGGTCGGCCGTCCGACTCGGGCGGCCGTGGTGCTGCTCGGCGGTTCCCTGACCCTGCTCGGGGCGGTGGTGATCGCGGCGATTCAGATCGGGACGGGTATCGACGCGAACGTCAGCTTCCTGGTGGTCCGTGACGCGCTCGTCAAGAGCTTGATCGGGGCATTGCTCGCGATTCCCGTCCTCTGGATCGTCAGACTGGTGGTGCGCTCGGCCCTGGTGGACGAGCGCAGGGCGGCGCGGCGCACGCCGGCGCCGCGACCAGTGGAGAGTGGCTAGTGCCCCGTCCAGAAACATCTCACCGCAAATGACGGACCCAGTTCACCGCCACGCTTCGTCCTCGGTCGCCCACGTAGCATCGCTACGCGGGCTCCCTGCGTCCTCGCGCGACGGCGCCTGGGTGTCGTCATTTGCTGGCGAACGCTCCCGGACGGGGCACTGATGTACCTGCGCCGAGACGAAGTCGGGCCGGAGAGGCGAACCTCGCCCCTCGCGCTCCGGATCTCGATCATCACCGGCCTCGCGATCGCGATCTTCTCCGTGCTCTTCCTGCGGCTCTGGTACGTCCAGGTCCTCTCCGGCGACAAGTACCGCGCCCAGGCGAACGACAACCGGATCCGCGAGATCCGGGTGCAGGCCCCGCGCGGCGAGATCCTCGACCGCAACGGCAAGGTCCTGGTCGCGAACCGCACCGAGCTCGCCATCCAGGTCACCCCCCAGGACCTGCCCCCGCCGGGGCCGGACCGCGCGCGTGAGCTGAAGCAGCTGGCGACGATCACCGGCATGACCAAGAAGGAGATCGGCAAGACGCTTCGGGGCGGCAGCCGTGCCGCCCCGGGTGGGCCGGTGATCCTGAAGAAGGGCCTCGGCGTCGACAAGGTCTATTACCTCCGCGAGAACCAGTCCAGCTTCCCCGGTGTCAGCGTGGAGCGGGTGTTCACGCGGGAGTACCGGCAGGGCGCCCTCGCGGCCCACCTCTTCGGCAACGTCGGCGAGGTGACCGCGGCGCAGCTGAAGCAGCCGCGCTACGCGGGCCTTCACCCCGGGGACGCGGTCGGTCAGTCGGGGATCGAGTACGAGTACGACCGCTACCTGCGCGGCCGCGCGGGCACCGATCGCATCCAGGTGGATGCCCTCGGCCGGCCGACCGGGCAGCTGCGGGGCGTGCCCGCCGAGCCCGGGGACGACGTGCGATTGACGATCGACGAGGGGCTGCAGGCGATCGGCGAGGGCGCCCTGGAGCAGTTCGGCCTTCCCGGCGCCTTCGTCGCGATGAACGCCCAGAACGGCGAGGTCCTCGCGATGGGCTCGGCGCCGACCTTCGACCCTTCGATCTTCACGCACCCGATCACCCCGAGCCGGTACCGCCAGCTCACCTCGCAGAAGACGGACGCCCCGCTCGCGGACCGCGCGATCCAGGGCCTCTATCCCACGGGCTCGACCTTCAAGCCGATCACCGCGACGGCGGCGCTCGAGGACCATCTGATCGGGGCCAACACCATCTTCACCGACACCGGCTCGCTGAAGATCGACGCGAACCTGACCCTGCACAACGCCGGCAAGGCGATCTACGGGCCGCTCGACATGAGTGACGCCCTCAAGGTCTCCTCGGACATCTACTTCTACAGCCTCGGCTTGAAGTCCAAGGCATCCAAGGGACACGGGCAGATCCAGGACTGGGCGCGGCAATACGGTCTGGGGGAGAGGACGGGCATCGACCTGCCCTCCGAGGTCGACGGGTTGATCCCGACCCCGTCCTGGCGGAACCGGCTGTATGCCGAGAAGCTCACCGACAGGCCGTGGAGCGCCGGCGACAACGTCAACCTGGCAGTCGGCCAGGGCGACCTCGAGGCGGACCCGCTCCAGATGGCGGTCGCCTACGCGGCCCTGGGCAACGGCGGCACGGTGGTGCGCCCGCACGTCGCCGACGACGTCGAGAGCGTCACCGGCCGCGTCCTTCAGGAGATCCGGCCGGCGCCGCGCAGGCACATCGACATCTCCCCGAACGTGCGCGACACGATCATGACCGGCCTGACGCGCGCGGCGACGGAGCCGGGCGGCACCTCATATCCGGTCTTCGGCAACTTCCCCTTCGCGGTGGCCGGCAAGACCGGAACGGCCCAGCGCCCGAACCAGCCCGACCAGTCGTGGTACATCGTGCTCGCCCCGGCCAAGAACCCTCAGGTCGTCGTCGCGGTCACGCTCGAGCGCGGCGGGTTCGGCGTCGACACCGCTGCCCCGGTGGCCGCGCGGATCCTCGAGCAGTATTTCCACCTCCCGATCACGCCCACGGCGTCCTCGGTCAGCGCGGCCAACGGCAAGGTGCCAGAGTGATCGCAGCACGATCCTCGCCGGCGACTACCCTTCAGGGGGAGAGTCGCCCCCGTGCGGGGCGATTCCGCTACTGATGGAAGCAGCACCCCTCACGCTCACGCCCAGGCGTACTCGCGTAGTCGAGCGCCTCGGCATCGCCTATTTCGACGGCTGGCTGATGGCGGCCGCCCTCGGCCTGATCGGTTTCAGCGTGTTCACGCTGGCCGTGGCCACCCCGGACGCGGTCCAGGGCCAGCCGCTGTACTTCGCGATGCGCCAGACCCTCTATGCCGTCGTCGGCATCACGCTGATGCTCGCGGTGGCGAGGGTGGACTACTCGCGCTTCCGGGAGATCCGGGTCGGCATCTACTCCCTGATGATCGCCTCCATCTGCCTGGTCCTGATGTTCGGCGCGGCCGCTCGCGGCTCCCGGCGCTGGATCGAGCTTCCCTACTTCCGCTTCCAGCCCTCCGAGCTGGCCAAGCTGCTCCTGATCGTCGCCCTCGCGGCGTTCGTGATCGAGCGCAACCGCCGCGGCACCCCGATCCGCCAAACGCTTCGCATCCTGGCGCTCGGCCTGGTCCCGGCGGGACTCGTCTTCCTGCAACCCGACCTCGGCACGGGCATCGTGCTGGTGGTCATCACCATCGCAATTCTTTTCCTCGCCGGGGTGCCCTGGAGGCACTTCGCGATGATCGGCGGACTGGCGGCTGCGGCCGTCAGCTTCGTCCTGGTCATCGCCCCGGCCGCCGGCCTGCCCAGCCCGTTGCACGGCTA
>DATBHQ010000061.1:0-3099 GCA_036557385.1 Solirubrobacterales bacterium
TGAAGGCTCCAGCCTGCCGTTTTCGGCCACACCTCTACCGCGGAAAACGGCATCGCGCGCGCGATGCCGCATTGAAGGCTCCAGCCTGCCGTTTTCCGCTCCGGCTTGGTAACCCGTGTCGCATAGGTGGTGGTCTACCGGTGATCCCGAGGGACCGCCGGAAATCGACCCCCAAGCCAGTTGTGTTGGGTCAACGTTTGAAGCGGTTCGCGTACAGGCTCGGGCCTGGCTCAACCTTAGACGATCGAATTCGGGTCCACGTGCGATCAGGGGCGCGTCTGGTCGAGCAGATCAAGGACGCAGGGCGAAGCCTTTGGTGGTGCCAAAGGCGACCCCGAGGACGCAGAGCTGCGATGCGCCAGACGCGGCCCTGGACGTGCGGGGATCCGGATTCGGTCGTCCAGCATCAGCTCGGAGCTACTTCGGCTCGTCGATCAGGTACCAGGAGGAGATCAGCCCGTCCCGGATCCCGAGCTCGATGGCGACGCGTGATGAGTCGCCGAGCTCCCCGCTCTCGCGCCAGATGTACTGGAGCTCGGCGTGCACCAACACGCCGGAGGGGCGCTCCTCGATCTCGACCGGGACGTAGCGCCGGACCAGATGATCGAACGTCTTCCCCGCCCACACCATCGCCGCGCGGCGGCCCTGATGGAGCCTCCGCTCCGTGCGGATCTCGACCTCGGGATGGACGAGCTCGCCCACCGCCGCCGGGTCACCCGCGCTGAGGGCGGCCAGGAAGCGGCGAGCGAGCTCAGCCGGGGTCTCCTCACTAAACGGGTTGCTCCTGTCGGAGCACCCTCGCACTATCTACCGCGCAGGTTCTCGACGAAGCGACGCGGCTGGCCTCCGAGGCTCGCCTCGCGAGTGAAGCTGAGCCCGATTCCGATCAGCCCGGCGATGAGCAGCACCCACGGCCAGGCGCCGAGCTTGAAGGGATTGGGATGCTCCGAGTTCAGGTCCAGGCCGGCGATCACCAGGAAGAGCACCAGGCCGATTCCGCCGATGTAGACCGGTCCTCTGGTGCCGATCTGGGAGCCGATGGCGACCAGCCCCAGGGAGACGAGCAGCAGCAGGACGTCCCAGAAGTTGCTCGTCTCGATCGGGGGAGTGCTGCCGCCGAGCGGGTTGAGGTTGCCGATCGCGGTGATCCCCAGCGCGCAGGCGAGAACCGCCGCGATGCCGGCCCCGGTGACAAGCTCGGACGCCTTCCAGAGGCCGAGGTCCCCGGAGGGGGCGGTCGCGCTTGCGCCGATGTCGTCGCCGCCCGGATTGTTCCGCCACAGATACAGCGCCCCGGCGAGCAGGCCGATCGCGAGGATGCCGAGCAGCCCCCGATAGATGCCCCAATGGGCTCCGATGCCGTCGGAGAGGATCTTGTCCCAGAGCGCGGTCCAGGAGACGATCACCGCGATCGAGCCGAGCAGGAACTGGACCCGAACCCCCGCTCGCGCCCCGGCGTAGAAGGCGAGCGCCGCCGTGATCGCGAAGATCCAGAAGACGTTCAGCTGCGCGTTCGGGTCCCCGCCGATCAGGTCGACGAACTGCTCGAGCGCGATCGGGACGAAGATCAGGCCGAAGACGTTGTGCACCGCCTGCCACGGGCGCAACTCGCCCGTCTGCGGCCGGGTCAGGATGCTCCCGTAGAGGTAGACCGCGGGGATCGCCGCGACCAGGAACATCGGGAACGCGGCCCACTGGTGATCGTTCGTCGACAGAAACGGGCCCTTGCGGACGTAGATCATCAGCGCGGCAAGCCCGATGAGGAGCCCGCCGATCTTGCGCAGCGCATCGCGCGTGTCGTCGGGCTGTAGGGACTCGTTCATGGGTCTCCCTCCCGTCAGAGAGTGGACTGGAAATTCGCGCGGCACCCTACCCGTCCGGCAGGACCGGCTCAGCCCGTGGGGCTGTCCTTCAGCGCCGTGATCCGGTCGTAGGCGCTCTGGAAGAGTGAGCGGTTGAGGTGGCCGGCCTTCACCGCACTGACCAGCGAGCGGAAGGCCTTGTCGGAGGCGGACGCGCTCCGGCCGTAGAGGAGCAGGTCGTCCCCCGCCTTCATCGCGCTGCTCGCCGCGATCAGCGGGGAGGTCGTGTCGGTGATCGCCGGCGACTCGAGGTCGTCGGTGATCACGACCCCGTCGAAGCCGAGCTGCTTGCGGAGCAGCCCGTTGACGATCCCGGCCGAGAGGGCGGCCTGCTTCTTCGATCCCAGCGTCGGATAGGCCGCGGTCGAGACCATGATCATCTTCGTGCCGGCCGCGATCGCGCCCTTGAACGGCTCGAGATCGGCCCGCAGCTGCTCGCTCGTCGCGGCGATGTCGGTGGGCCGGTCGTCGGTGTTCACCGTCGCAAAGCCGAGGCCGGGGAAGTGCTTCGGGGTGGCCACCACCCCTCCCTCCTGGAGCCCCTGGGCGAAGGCGACCCCGACCTTGGTGACCACCGCGGGGTCGGACCCGAAGGTGCGGCTCTTGATGGTGCTGGCCGTGTTGGGGTGGGAGACGTCGAGCACGGGCGCGAGGTCGACGTTCAGGCCCAGGCCTCGGAGGTAGGACCCGGTCGCCCTCCCCGCCTCGCGCGACTGGTTCTCGTCTCCGCTCTGCCCGAGCTGGGCCGGCGAGACGTTCGGCGGCCCCTGTGGCAGCCGCTTCACGTCGCCACCCTCCTGGTCGACCATCACCAGCAGCGGCGGGGCGTCCCCGGCCTTCGCCGCCTGCTGGAGGGTCGCGATGTCGGCCTTGAGCTTGCCCGCGTCCTTGTTGAAGGCGATGACGCCGCCGACCCGGCCCTGCCGCACCCTGCGGATGAGGTCCGGATCCGGTCCCTTGGCGCCCAGCCTGGCGACGATCGACTGGCCCACCAGGCGCTTCAGCCCGATTGCCTGCTCGCCGCCTCCCCCGCCCGCGCCGGCGATCAGGACGATCAGGCCGATCACCACCAGCAGCGCTATCCCGCCGATGAGGTAGGCCTGTCGGCGGCGCACCCGCGCCGGCAGGTCGCGATGGCGCCCTCGCCGCCCGGGAGGCGGGGGGCGTCCGCTGCGCTCGAACTCCCCGGTCTCCTCCCGCTCCCGGCGCCGCTCGGCGATCCCCTCTCGTATCGCCT
>DATBHQ010000062.1:0-3441 GCA_036557385.1 Solirubrobacterales bacterium
AGGTCCGTCGTCCAGACCGGCCGCAGGCGCATCACGTTCATGTCGACGAGGGGATGCCGGGCCCGGCGCTCGACCCCCACCCATCCCGCCATGATCGCCAAGCCGATCGCAATCAGGCCGATCGCCTTCGGGGATCCCCAACCCCAGGTGGTCGTCTGGCTGATCGCGAGGAGCAGGGCGGCGAGGCCGGCGGACAGAAGCCCCGCGGCCCCCCAATTGACCCGTCCGGGCGCCTTGATCGGTGACTCGGGAACGAAGAAATAGGTCAAGGCCGCCGACAGCAGCACCGTGGTGAGTGGCAGCCAGAACAGCCAGTGGTAGGAGAGGCCGTCGACGATCGGCCCCGCCAGGACGATGCCGAGGCCGCCCCCGACTCCCAGGATCGCCGACATCAGGCCGATGCTTCCGGGGACGCGCGCGGCAGGGAACTCGTCGCGGATGATCCCGAAGGCGAGCGGGAAGATCCCGCCGCCCGCACCCTGGATGATCCGGCCGAGGATCATCACGCCGATCGAGTTCGCCAGCGCCGAGATCAGCGTGCCGACGGCCAGGACGACGAGCACGACCAGCATGCTCTTCTCCTTGCCGTGGACATCGCCGAGCCGCCCGATGATCGGGGTGGCCACCGAGGCGCTCAGCAGGTAGGCGGTCAGGATCCACGCGACGCTGCTCTCGCTGGTCCCCAGCGTGTGCTGGATGTCCGGCAGGGCCGGAGCGACCATCGACTGAAGCAGGGCGAACGAGAGCCCCGCGATCGAGAGGACGGCCAGGGTGACCGCCGGGTGCTGGCGCTCGGGCTCCGTCAAACGCGCCTGGGGGTCATCGGCTTGATCTGCGCGCTCGCCTGGTCGGGAAGCAGCGCCGCCTCTGCCCTCGGCTCCAGGATCAGGACCGGGAGCGGGCTGCGACGAAGCATCGTCCTGCCGAGGCTGCCGAAGAGGACGGAGCGGATCAGGCCCCGGCCGCGCGAGCCGAGGATGACGAGGTCGTGGTCCCCCTCGCGCGCCTGCCGGAGCAGCGCCTGCTCGATCGGCCGCGAGCTGGTGATCCTGGTCACCGAGACGCCCTTCGGAACCCGGTTGACGGCTCGGCAGACCATGCGCTCGGCGTCCGCGAGACCGCTCTTTCGCACCTCGGCGACCGCCTCGGGCGCGGCGCCCGTGTAGGCGAGGTAGGGGATGTGCACGACCGCCGAGAGGATGGTGAGCCGGCCGTGGGAGCCCGACGCCAGCTCGATCGCGGCCTCCAGCGCTCGGTCCGCGGAGGGCGAGCCGTCGTAGGCCAGCAGCGGCTTGCGGTAGCGCCGCGCGTCGGAGAACGAGATGGGACGGCGCCGGCTCACTTCCGGAGCGCCTCCAGGAGCAGGTCGAGAATCCGATTGCGGCCTCCCGGCTCGACCTCGTCGGCCGCACGGGCCGCTGCGAAGACGAAGCGGAGGTCCTTCACGGTCGCGTCGCCCCGAACGGTGCCCTGGTCGCGGGCCCTGTCGATCAGCTCCTGCCAGGCGAGGTTCACCTCCCCGACGGCGACGACGACGTCGCGCCGCTCCGAGGTGAGGCCGAGGGCGCCGCTGAGCAGCTTGTTGGTCGCCTGGCGCTCGGCGATCCGGCGGACGCAGCTCTCGATCGCCGTCCACGCGTCGCTGCGCTCGCCGGCCGCCGATACCTCTTCCCTGAGCATGGTGAGCTGCCGGATGACGAGGGCGGCGACGAGGTCCTCCTTGGAGCCATAGCTGCGGTAGAGGCTGCCGATCCCCACGCCGGCCACCGCCGCGATCCGGGGCATCGGCGCGTCCAGTCCCTGCTCGGTGAAGACGTGGGTGGCGACGTCAAGGAGGCGCTCGCGCTTCTCCCCGGGCTCGAGGTCTCCCCAGGGGGCGGGCGGTGGGGTCGCCTCGGTGACCGGTGCCGGAATCATCGTTCCGGCTAGCTTAGCGCCATGAGCGGAACGGATATTCCGGCAGCCCGCCCGGGTCGCGGCCGTCAGGCGAGCGTTACGCACGGACGCTGCTACCATTCCACGGGTCGGTTCACGCCTGCGTGGCCGACTGTTTTTTCGCCTCCTGGCCCGACTCCTGGGGCCGCGGGGCCTACTCCCAGTCAGATACGACCCCACGAGAGAAGGGGAATGAAGGTCCGAGCCTCCGTAAAGCCGATGTGTGAGAAGTGCAAGGTGATCCGCCGCAATGGGGCGGTCCTCGTCATCTGCTCGAACCCGCGCCACAAGCAGAGGCAAGGCTGATGGCGCGAATCGCCGGCGTCAACATCCCCCTCAACAAGCGGGCCGAGATCGGCCTCACCTACGTCTTCGGGATCGGCCGCTCCACGGCCAACCAGATCCTCAAGGAGACCGGGGTCGATCCGAACACCCAGATCAAGGACCTGACCGAGGACGAGATCGTGAAGCTCCGCGACGCGGTCGAGAACCGCGAGGTCGAGGGCGACCTGCGCCGGGAGCGCTCCCAGAACGTCAAGCGCCTCCAGGAGATCGGCTCCTATCGGGGCCTGCGCCACCGACGAGGGCTTCCGGTTCGGGGCCAGCGCACCAAGACCAACGCGCGCGGCCGCAAGGGCCCGCGCCGGATGAGCATCGCGGGCCGCAAGAAGGCCCCGCAGCCGAAGTGAGACGGGGGAGGATCAGCTAGATGCCACGCGCGCAGAAGGGCCGTGCACGCCGCCGGGTGCGCAAGAACGTCACCTACGGCCAGGCTCACATCAAGACTTCGTTCAACAACACCATCGTCACCCTGACCGACACCGAGGGCAACGTGATCGCCTGGGAGTCCGCCGGCTCGGCCGGCTTCAAGGGCTCCCGGAAGTCGACCCCGTTCGCCGCGCAGGTGACCGCCGACTCGGCCGCCAAGAAGGGCATGGAGCACGGCCTCGAGCGGGTCGAGGTGTTCGCCAAGGGCGCGGGCTCGGGTCGCGAGACCGCGATCCGCTCGCTGCAGGCCGCGGGCCTGGACGTGACGACGGTGAAGGACGTGACGCCGCAGGCCCACAACGGCTGCCGTCCCCGCAAGCGGAGGAGGGTCTAGTGGCCCGCGACACCGGTGCCCAGTGCAAGCAGTGCCGTCGCGAGGGGCAGAAGCTGTTCCTCAAGGGCTCCCGCTGCTTCACCGACAAGTGCGGCGTCGAGCGGCGCTCCTACCCGCCGGGCGAGCACGGCCGCGGCCGCATGCGCCAGTCGGAGTACCGAGCGCAGCTGCGCGAGAAGCAGAAGGCCAAGCGCTACTACCAGGTGCTCGAGAAGCAGTTCGCGAGCTACTACGACAAGGCGAGCCGCCAGCAGGGAGTCACGGGCGAGAACCTGCTGCGGCTGCTCGAGTGCCGGCTGGACAACGTGCTGGTCCGCCTCGGGTTCGCCGCCTCACGACGCCAGGCCCGGCAGCTCGTCAGCCACGGGCACTGGACGGTGAACGGCCGCCGCGTCGACATCCCC
>DATBHQ010000063.1:0-4228 GCA_036557385.1 Solirubrobacterales bacterium
TCCGGCCTCCCTCAAGCAGGACGTCGGCAAGAAGCAGCACGGGAAGGGGAAGCTCGGCTCGCTGGAGAACCCCGAGGTCTACGACAACGTCCCGGGCCACGTCATCCCGATCCTCGAGCGGGAGTTCGACGACTTCGACAATGAGGCCGCCACCTTCCTCAGGGGCGAGCAGACCGAGGACCAGTTCATCGCCTTCCGCCTCAAGCAGGGCGTCTACGGCCAGCGCCAGCCCGACGTGCAGATGATCCGGGTGAAGCTGCCGTACGGCGGAGTCAACCCGGAGCAGATGGAGACCTTCGCGGACGCGATCGAGCAGTTCGCGCCGCTCAACAAGGGCCACATCACCACCCGCCAGAACATCCAGATCCATCACGTTCCGCTGGCCGACGCCGCCGAGTTCATCCGCCAGATCTCCCAGGCCGGCCTCTCCTCCCGTGAGGGCTGCGGCAACACGATGCGCAACGTCACCGGGGACCCGTGGGCCGGCGTCGCGCCCGACGAGCCTTTCGACGTCACCCCGTACGCCGCCGCCTACGCCCGCTACTTCGTCCGCCACCCGACCACGCAGCTGATGCCGCGCAAGGTCAAGACCGCGTTCTCGGCCTCGGAGGACGACCGCGCGATCACCAAGATCCACGACGTGGGGTTCATCCCGAAGGTGAAGGAGGTCGACGGCAAGGAGGTCCGCGGCGTCGAGGTGAGGATCGGCGGCGGCACGTCGGTCCAGCCGCGGCTCGCCCCCACCCTGTACGAGTTCGTCGAGCTCGACAGCGGCGACTACCTGAAGGTCACCGAGGCGGCCCTCCGGATCTACGACCGCCAGGACTGGCTGCGCGAGAACCGGATGCGCGCCCGGATCAAGCTCCTGGTCGACAAGATCGGCATGGACGCCTTCCGCGAGCTCGTCGACGAGGAGCTCGAGGGCGACTGGGTGGGCGAGCGGGACTTCTCGATCGACCACCTCCTCTACATCCACGACGAGGAGGCGAACGCCCCCAGCGCGCCGGAGTCCTACGGAAGCCCGAACGGGGACCGGTCCGAGTTCGACGCCTTCCTCGCCGACAACGTCCAGCCCCAGCGGCAGGAGGGCTTCGTCACGGTCGCGGTCAAGGTCACCCGCGGCGACCTCACGCCCGAGCAATTCCGCGGCCTGGCGGCGGTCATGCGCGAGTTCTCCGGCGGCTACGCGCGGACGACCGTGCAGCAGAACCTCGTCCTGCGCTGGGTGCGCGAGGAGTCGGTCTATGACGTCTGGCTCCGCCTCAAGGAGCTCGGCCTGGGCGGGGCGGGTGCCTTCACGATCGACGACGTGGTCAGCTGCCCCGGCACCGACAGCTGCAAGCTCGGGATCACCAGCTCGATGGGCCTGAACAAGGCGATCGACAAGCGGATCGAGGAGATGAAGATCACCGACCCGCTCACGCGGCAGATCCAGATCAAGATGAGCGGCTGCCCCAACGGCTGCGGGCAGCACCACATCGGCACGATCGGCTTCTACGGAGCCTCGATCAAGGTCGGCGACCACACGATCCCCGCCTACATCCCCCACGTCGGGGGCAACTGGGAGCACGACGATGTCGTCTACGGCGCCCGCCTCAAGGCTCGCCTGCCCGCCAAGCGCGTGCCCGATGCGGTCGAGCGCTGGATCCGCCACTACGAGTCCGAGCGGCAGGACGGTGAGACCTTCAAGGAGTTCGCCGAGCGGATCGGCACCGGGCCCTTCGAGGAGCTGATCTCGGACCTGAAGCTCCCGGTGGAGTTCAACGCCGAGAACCTGCTCCACTTCATCGATTGGAACCGCTCCGAGCCCTACAAGGTCGAGCGCGGGGAAGGCGAGTGCGCGATCTAGTGGAGCCGACCGCTACACAACCGGTTGTGAACTCATCCCCGAACGGGAACGGCCGCAAGGGCGTCCTCCACGAGGCCTCCGCGACGGAGCACGCCGCGGTCCCCGCCGCGGATCTCAACGGCCTCGGCTTCGACCCCGAGGAGAAGGCCGCCCAGCTCGAGGACGCGAGCGCCGAGGAGGCCCTCGGCTGGGCGCTCGAGACCTTCCATCCCCGCATGTACATCGCCTGCTCGTTCCAGAAGACGAGCTCGGTGACGGTGCACATGGCGAACGCGATCAACGCGGACGCGCGCTTCTTCTACCTCGACACCGACGTCCTCTTCCCGGAGACCTATGAGACCAGGGACCGGCTCGAGAATCGCTACGGGATCAACTTCCACCGCTACAGCTCGATCACGCTCGAGCAGCAACAGGGGCTCTACGGAGACGAGCTCTGGAGCCGCGATCCCGATGCCTGCTGCGGGATCCGCAAGGTCGAGCCGATGCGCTCGGCGCTCGCCGCCGTCGATCTCTGGGTCTCGGGCATCCGCCGCTCCGACTCCCAGACCCGGGCGCGCGCTCCGAAGTTCGGCTGGGACGCGCGCTTCGGCCTCTGGAAGCTGAACCCGCTGGCGGACTGGTCCGAGGAGCAGGTCTGGTCCTACATCGCCGAGCACGAGGTCCCCTACAACCCCCTGCACGACCGGGGCTATCCCTCCATCGGGTGCACCCACTGCACCCGGAAGCCGGCCGCCGGCGAGGACGACCGGGCCGGGCGCTGGGCAGGTCTCGAGAAGACCGAGTGCGGGCTGCACGGCTAGCGACTGTTCGTTCGCTAACCTGCCCCGGCTTCTTGACCATCACGATCCACTTTCGTCCCCCTAGGAACCCATGACCCAGACCGCAACCAAGCTGCAGCTCACCGATCGCCAGACCGCCGACTTCGAGATGATCGGCAACGGCGGCTTCGCCCCGCTCGCCGGACCGCAGGGCCACGACGACTGGAAGTCGGTCGTCGAGAACATGACCCTCGCCAACGGCGAGTACTGGCCGATCCCGATCACCCTCGCCACCGACCTCGACGTCTCCGAGGGAGACACCGTCGAGGTGTCGAGCGACGAGGGCAAGGATCTCGGCCGCCTCAACGTCACCGAGGTCTTCGAGCGCGACCTCGAGGCCGAGGCCGAGAACGTCTACCGAACGACCGAGAAGGAGCACCCCGGTGTGGCCGCGATCTTCGAAGAGGGCGCGCGCTGCATCGCCGGCACCTACGAGGTCGACGCCCTGCCCGACCACGAGGACGCCTTCATGCGCCGCTACTTCACCGCCGAGGAGTCCCGCAAGGCCTTCGCGGACCGCGGCTGGAAGCGCGTGGTCGCCTTCCAGACCCGCAACCCGATCCACCGCGCCCACGAGTACCTGACCAAGTGCGCCCTGGAGATCACCGAGGGGCTCTTCATCCACCCCCTGATCGGCAAGACCAAGGCCGGCGACATCCCCGCGGACGTGCGGATGCGCTGCTACGAGATCTTGATGGCCGACTACTACCCCGACGAGCGGGTGATCCTCGGCGTCTTCCCGTCGAAGATGCACTACGCCGGCCCGCGGGAGGCGATCCTGCACGCGATCGCGCGGCGCAACTACGGCTGCACCCACTTCATCGTCGGACGTGACCACGCGGGCGTCGGGGACTACTACGGGACCTACGACTCACAGAAGATCTTCGACGAGCTCGACATCGACAAGCTCGGCATCCAGCCGCTCTTCTTCGAGCACTCCTTCTGGTGCAACAAGTGCGAGGGCATGGCGTCGGGCAAGACCTGCCCGCACGGGCAAGACGACCACGTCTTCCTGAGCGGCACCAAGGTGCGGGAGATGCTCGGCAACGGCGAGCTGCCGCCCGAGGAATTCAGCCGCCCCGAGGTGGCTCAGATCTTGATCGACTCCTACAAGAAGGAAGGAAATGGCTGACGAAAAGGGCTTCACAATCTGGTTCACCGGGCTCTCGGGTGCCGGCAAGACGACGATCTCGAAGATCGTCGAGGAGGAGCTGCGCAAGCGCGGCTCGCGCATCGAGGTGCTGGACGGCGACGTCGTCAGGGAGAACCTCTCCAAGGGCCTCGGGTTCTCGAAGGAGGACCGCGACACCAACATCCGCCGGATCGCGTTCGTCGCGGACCTGCTCTCCCGCAACGGCGTCCCGGTGATCACCGCCGCGATCTCCCCCTACCGCGAGCTCCGCGACGAGGCTCGCGAGCTGATGGGCGACCGCTTCATCGAGGTCTTCGTCAAGGCCTCGGTCGAGGTCTGCGCGGAGCGCGACGTCAAGGGCCTCTACGAGAAGGCGTTCAAGGGCGAGATCAAGGAGTTCACCGGCGTCTCGGATCCCTACGAGCCGCC
>DATBHQ010000064.1:0-6814 GCA_036557385.1 Solirubrobacterales bacterium
TGGAGGCCGACGACGTCGGGCTTGCGCTTCTTGATCTCCTTGGCCAGCAGCCCGGCGCGCACCGACGGGAACTTGGTGCGATGCACCTGCTGCTCGATCTCGTAGGCGGCGTTGACCGCGCCGTCCACGCCTGAGGCCTGCAAGGCGGGGGTGAGATCGGCGCCCAGGTAGAGGTTGCGGGTCATCACGGTGAGCTGATGGCCCTTCTTCTTGCCCTTCCCCTTGGCATCGGCGACGCCCGGGAGCAGAGCCAGCCCGAGGACCGCGATCAGTCCCAGGATCAGCCCGAGCCCCATGCGCCCCCTCATCCCCGGGAAGACATGTGAGTTACTCAACAGCACTCCTTTCGAAGAGGAGCACCGTCGACGGCGCTCCTCGGATTCCTCTCATCGCCCTAATCACGCGGATCCGGGCAGAGTTGCGGGCCCCTCCGCGGGTCCCGTAGCTACTACGGACCCGTGCCGGCGACCTGTGAGACGTACGTGGCGACCTGATCGGCCTGCTGGCCGGAGACGACGCCCTTCGGCATCCGCCCGCCCATGCCGTTGTTGATCGCGGCGAGCACCCGCGGCTTGATCGTGTTGGGGGCGGGTGCGCTGGCACTCGGCGGTGCGAGCCGATCGTCGAGGTCGGGGCCGATCACGCCGTCGGTGCCCGCTTCCGCCAGCGTGTGACAGGCGCCGCAGTTGGTGACGAAGAGATCCTTGCCCCCCTGTAGGTCGGCTGCGACGTGCTCGGGAGATGCGTCCTCGGAGCCCTCCTTGGTGAGCGCCCAGGCCGGGATGCCGATGCCGAAGAGGAGGACGACGATGCCGAAGATAACGAACGTGCTGCGCTTCATTTCTGGCAGGGGAGCATATTCGTCCTGTACCAGGGGCACATCCGGCGAAGCGCGCACTCGCCGCAGCGTGGACGGGGCCGGCAGATGGCCCGG
The DNA here is from genome assembly GCA_036557385.1 of Solirubrobacterales bacterium. Classification (GTDB taxonomy): domain Bacteria; phylum Actinomycetota; class Thermoleophilia; order Solirubrobacterales; family 70-9; genus DASUPK01. The sequence goes on from DATBHQ010000064.1 coordinate 935, forward strand.
CCGTGGCGGATCAGGTTGATGTGCAGCTCGTAGGCGTCCTCGGGCGGGGTGATGGCGAGCATCTCGTCGTGGGCCTCGTCGAAGGAGGCGCCGGGGCGGAAGAGCCCGAGCCGGCCGCCGACCCGGTGGACGTGCGTGTCGACCGGGATCTCGGGGCGGCCGAAGGCGAAGATGAGAACGCAGGCCGCCGTCTTGCGCCCCACGCCGTGCAGCTCGGTGAGGAAATCCATCGCCTGCTCCCGTGGCGCCTCGGCGAGCCAGTCGAGGTCGGGATGGTCTCCGAGCTGGCCGAGGATCTCCTGGATCCGCGGCGCCTTGGTGACGCTCAGGCCCCCCGGCTTGATCGCCTCCTCCACCTCCTCGGTCGGCGCGTCGCGAACCTCCTCCCAGGTCGGGAAGCGCTCGCGGAGCCGGCCGTAGGCGACGTCGCGGTTACGGTCGTTGGTGTTCTGTGAGAGGACCGTCCTGACCAGCTCGGCGATCGGGTGGCCGTGCGGCTGGTTGGCCGGCTGCCCGTAGAGCTCACGCAGCCGATCCCGGATCGCCAGGACCCGGCGTCGTGAGGGGCGGCGCCAGCTCGGGTCGCGCTTGGGGATCCGCGGTGGCCTGCCGGGTGGAAGGGTCGCCGTCCGGCCGTCGGCGAGCACGATCTTGCTGGGCAGGGGCATGGGCCGAGGATATTCACGGCGTCCTCCCATATCGTCCGCCGACCCTTGAGCACGATCGAGACCGGCACCGTGATGGTCGACGGCGTCTCCACCTTCTTCCGCCGGGTGCCCGGGGAGGGAGCTCCGGCCGTCTTCGTCCATGGCAACCCCACCCATTCGGAGGACTGGCTGCCCTTCCTCGAGCGCCTCCGGGGTCCAGCGCTCGCCCTCGACCTCCCGGGCTGGGGCCGCTCGGCCCGCCCTTCGCCGGCCGGGTTCGACTACTCGATGGAGGGGCTGGGAAAGTTCGTCGGGCGCTTCCTGCGATGCCTCGGCGTCGATCGCCACTCGCTGGTGGTCCACGACTGGGGATCGGTCGGCCTGATCCCAGCGCAGGAGGAGCCCCAGCGGATCCAGCGCCTGGTGATCATCAACGCGGTCCCGCTGCTCCCCGGTTACCGCTGGCATCGGACCGCGCGGATCTGGCGGACGCGCGGGCTGGGCGAGCTCTCCGCCCGGCTGTGGACGAGACGGCTCCTCGACTGGGGGCTGCGCGAGTCCCGCGCCGACTGGAGCCGCCACGACCCCGCCTTCGTCGACATGATCTGGGACCACTTCGACCGGGGCACGATGGCCGCGGTGCTCCGCCTCTACCGCTCGGCCGACGCGGACCGCCTGGCCGCGGCCGGCCGGCGCCTGGGCGAGATCGCTGCGCCCACCCTGGTCGTCTGGGGCGGGCGGGATCGCTATCTTCCGGTGCGCTTCGGCCCCGCCTGGGCGGCGAGCCTGCCCGGCGCGGAGCTCTATGAGCTGCCGAAGGCCGGTCACTGGCCCTGGATCGACGCCCCCGAGGTGGTCGATCGCGTGGTCCGGTTCCTCGAGCCGGACGAAGGATCCGGGGGTCCGTGACGAACTCACAATGGAGTTATCTGACCGCTGACTAAAATTCCCGGGTCGTGCGTTCCCTGATCGACAAAGTCGGTGCCTGGCTGCCCCACGGCTACGGAGACGCCGCGAAGCAACTCGGCCTCTTCGTGCTGGCCGAGCTCAGCTATGAGGCCGTGCGCGGCGTCGCCGACGGCGCGCGCGCACAGGCCTTCGTGAACGGCGCGAACGTGATCTCGCTCGAGAAGAGCCTGCACACCTTCTTCGAGCCGAACCTGCAGTCCGTCTTCGTCGACCACCGCTGGATCGTCGACTTCGCGAACTACACGTACATGAACAGCCACTTCATCGTCACGACGGTGTTCCTGGTGTGGCTCTACATCTTCCGCAACCAGAACTTCTACTTCGTGCGGAACATGTTCATGGCCGCGATGGCTTTTGCGATCGTCGGGTATGCCCTGGTACCGACGGCGCCGCCCCGCCTCTTCCCGCAGGAGGGCTTCGTGGACACGATCACCGACTTCGCGCAGGTCAACCATGACTCGGCCCTGGTCAAGCTCTTCATCAACCCCTACGCTGCCATCCCCTCGATGCACGTCGCCTTCTCGACGATGATCGGTGTCACCGGTGTGCTCGTCTGCCGCCACAGGGCCGTCAAGGCCCTCTGGGTGCTCTACCCGGTGCTCATCTTCTGGGTGGTCGTGGTGACCGCCAACCACTTCTGGATCGACGGTGCCGCAGGCCTGCTGGTCGCGGTCCTCGCAATGACCGTGGCCGCCTCACTGGCCCGCGCCCGTCCTGCCGTCTGGTCCTTCCGCCCCGCGACGACTTGAGCGCGCGGATGGCGCTCCGTCGCTACGGCGAGCCGGGGCTGGTGGCGATGGCACTCGGCATCGCCTACCTGATCGCGCAGCCGGACAGCGCGGACCACGCGGCCCAGGTCTTCCGCTCGGGCTTGTTCGACAGCCAGGGGTTCGCCGCCTGGGACAACTTCTGGTTCGGCGGACACCATCTGCCCGGCTACGGCTTGTTGCTGCCGGCCCTGGGGTCGGTGATCGGGCCGCGGGTCGTGGGGGTGCTGGCCGCGGTCGCCGCGTCGCTGCTCTTCTCCGCGATCGCCTACCGCCGCTTCGGAGACCGCGCCCGGCTCGGCGTCGTGTGGTTCGCGACCGCCACCTCGATCAGCCTCTTCACCGGGCGGCTCACGTTCGCGCTCGGCGTTGCGGTCGCCCTCGCCGCCGTCTTCGCCGCTCAGCGCGATCACCGCCTGGTCGCGATCTTCTTCGCCGCCCTGACCCCTCTGGCCAGCCCCGTCGCGGCGCTGTTTCTAGCCTGCGGCGTGGCCGCCTACGCGATCGCGGAGCGCAGCAGCCGCGGCCTGGAGCTGGCGATCGTCACCGTGGGAATGGCGGTGCTGATGAACTCCGCCTTCCCGGAGGGCGGCACCGAGCCGTTCGACTTCTCGAGCTTCGAGCCGGCCATCCTGGTGACGATCGCGGTCTTCGTCGCGCTGCCGCGCGAGGAGCGGCTGCTCCGCTATAGCGTCGCCGGCTACGGCCTCGCGCTCACCGCCGCCTTCCTGATCCAGACGCCGATGGGTGGAAACGCGACCCGGATGGGCTCGCTTCTACTCGGGCCGGTGCTCGCCTTCGGGCTGTGGCGCCGCCAGCGCTTCTATCTGGTCCTGCTCATCCCGGTGCTGATCTACTGGCAGTGGTCCCCGGTCGTCCGGGACCTGGAGCAGGTGAGCGCGCAGCCCTCGGTCAAGCCGGGGTTCTACGCGCCCCTGATCGACTACCTGCGCGGTCAGCCTCGCCACGACTCCTATCGGGTCGAGGTCCTGCCGGAGGAGCACCACTGGGAGTCCGCCTACGTCCCGCGAGGCATCTACATCGCCCGCGGCTGGGAGCGCCAGCTCGATCGCAAGCTCAATCCGCTCTTCTACCAGTCGACACCGCTGACCGGCCCGCAGTACCGCAGCTGGCTCGACGACCTCGGGGTCGGGTACGTCGCGGTTCCACACGCCCCCCTGGACTACGCCGGGAAGCCGGAGAAGCGAATGCTGAAGCGCGGCCCGCCTCGCTACCTCGATCAGGTCTACAAGAGCAGTGAGTGGACCGTCTACAAGGTGCGCAACCCCTCGCCGCTGGCGATCGGCGGCAAGATGGTGAAGCTGCGGCCGCAGGGATTCGTGGTCGACGCGAGCGCACCCGGGACCGTCCTGGTCCGGGTCCACTGGACGCCCTATTGGTCGATCGAGCAGGGGACGGGGTGCGTGGAGCAGGCGCCCGGCGGCTACACGATGCTCGACGTGCAGACCCCGGGCCGCTTCCGGGTGGGCATCGACTTCTCGCCGGTGCGGGCCATCAGCTCCGGGCCCCGCTGCCACGAGGAGCCCGCCCTCAAGTACGGCTCCGCGGGGACGCTCCCCGCCCCGCACGGGGGCGGGCAGCGCTGATGCGCACGGCGGCTCGGGTGGCCCATCGCGTGCGGGCGCTCGTCGCGGCCGCCCTGCCGCGCGGGCCGCTCGACCTGGCGATCCAGCTCGCGGTGCTCGCCGCCGCCTACTGGGCCTGGCGCCACGGCCGGGGCGCCGTGGACGGCAGCATGGGGCTCTCCTTCTCGCACGCGCGGGACCTGGTCTCGGCGGAGAGCTCCCTCGGCCTTCTGTTCGAACCGCACGTGCAGCACTGGGCTGTGGGCGCCGGCTGGCCGGCGGAGGTGGCCCGCTGGGGCTACGCGAACCTGCACTTCAAGGGCAGCTGCCTGATGCTCGCGATCCTCTACTTCGGCTACCGGGGGACCTTCGGCTTCGTCCGCAACGCGGTGATCGCCGCGATGGCGATCTCGTTGATCGGGTACGCGCTCTTCCCAACCGCTCCGCCGCGCTTCCTCCCCGAGCTCGGGCTCGATCCCTCGAGCTCGGTGACCGGCAACAACCCGCTGCTCTCCAACCCCGGCGACCCGCTCTTCAATCCGTTCGCGGCCGTCCCTTCGATGCACGTCGGCATGTCCGTCATCCTCGCCTGGTCGCTGGCGCTGCTGGTGCGGCCGCGCCCCCTGAAGGCGCTGCTCTTCGCCTATCCGCTGCTGATGACCTACGTCGTGATCGCGAGCGGCAACCACTTCTGGCTCGACGCGGTCCTGGGGCTGCTCACCGCCGCCCTTTCGGTGGGCGTCGCTATGCTCCTCGCCCGGCTCAACTCGGACTGGTCCTTCGGTTCGGCGACCCGCAGCGCTCCGACCGGCGACCTCGAACCGCAGGCAGAGCCCGAGGCAGCTCCGGCGTAACAACGCTCCAATGAGCATCGATCAGCGAGACCTGCCCTCCAACGGGCCCCCTCCGCCCGGCAGGGGACCGACGACTGCGGCGGAGCTCTCCGCGCTGTGGCGAAACCGCCTGATCGAGTCCCGCCTGACTCCGAACGCGATCTCGATGGTCGGCCTGGTCGGCAACCTGGCGGCCGCCGTCCTGGTCTGGCAGGGCCTCTACTTCCTCGGCGGGGTCGCCTTCATCATCGGCTCGGTGATGGACACCCTCGACGGCCGTTACGCGCGGGCGTCGGGCAAGGGCACGCTGTTCGGGGCCTTCCTTGACTCCACGCTCGATCGGATCGAGGAGGGCATCGTGATCGCGGCGATCGCCTACCGCTTTGCGCTCTCCGGGGACGAGTTCGCCGCCGCGATGTGCGTGGTGGTCGTGCTCGGCTCCCTGATGGTCTCCTACACCCGCGCCCGAGCCGAGGCGCTGGGCGTGGAGTGCAAGGTGGGGTTGGCCACCCGCCCGGTGCGGGTAGTCATACTTTCGATCGGCCTCGTGTTCGCGAAGGGAGCCGGGATCTTCGATGTGGACCTCTTGGCACCGGCGATCTACGCGATGGCGGCGCTGACGGCATTGACGGTCGTGCAGCGCGTCTGGCACGTGAGGAACGAGCTCAAGCGGCGCGGCTCCGAGGTCCAGCCGGCGCCGGCGCAGGAGGCAGTTCCGGCCGAGGACGTGTAACCCCGCTGCAGCGCAAGTGTGCTTTCAACGCTGAGTTTCTTATTGAGGAGGATTTCCCAGGATGAGCACCGTGAATGGAAGAGCGAACGGCGCCCGCCGCAACGGCGGTCAGGACGAGAAGGTCCGGGTCGCGATCGTCGGCGTCGGCAACTGCGCAAGCTCTTTCGTGCAGGGCGTCCAGTACTACAAGGACGCGGACCCGGCCGAGCAGGTTCCCGGCCTGATGCATGTGGACCTCGGCGGCTACCACGTGCGCGACATCGAGTTCACCGCCGCCTTCGACATCGACGCGGACAAGGTCGGCAAGGACCTCTCCGAGGCGATCTGGTCCGGCCAGAACAACAC
>DATBHQ010000065.1:0-3691 GCA_036557385.1 Solirubrobacterales bacterium
TTGCGACGTAGCGAGCCCGCGCCTCGGCCAACGCTCAGCCCTCCCCGCCGTACGTTCCGGCGAGACCCACTAGACCTCGAGGATCTCTTCTTCCTTGTGCTTGAGCAGCTCGTCGAGCTCGCCGATCCGGGCGTCCGTCACCTTCTGGAGCTCCACCTCGGCCCGGTGCTCGTCGTCGGACCCGGCCTCGCCGGCCTCTTTGAGCTCTCGCAAATCGTGCATCACGTCGCGACGTACATTGCGGATTCCGACGCGGCCCTCCTCGGCGATGTGCCTGACGACCTTGACCAGCTGCTTGCGGCGCTCCTCGGTCAGCTCCGGGATCCCCAGGCGGATCAGGTTGCCGTCATTGGACGGAGTCAGACCGACGTCGGACTCGAGGATCGCTCGCTCGATCGCCTTGATCGAGCTCTTGTCGTAGGGCTGGATCGTCAGCAGCCGGGGCTCGGGCGCGCTGATCGTCGCAAGCTGCTTGAGCGGGGTCGCCGTGCCGTAGTAGTCGACCATGATCCTGTCGAGCAGTGCGGGGCTGGCGCGCCCCGTGCGCACGGAGCCGAACTCGTGGCGCATCGCGTCAACCGACTTGGCCATGCGCTCGCGGGCATCGTCGAGCAGCCCGTCGATCATCTCGCTGTCGCTCATGTCCTTACCAGCGTTCCCACTCGTTCACCGGACACTATCTTGTCGATGTTGCGGCCATCGGACATGTTGAAGACCACGATCGGGAGATTGTTGTCCATGCACAACGCGAACGCGGTCGAGTCCATCACCCGCAGTCCCTGCGTGAGCGCGTCCTTGTGTGTGATCTCGGGGATGAACTTGGCGTTGGCGTCCTTTGCCGGGTCGGCGGTGTAGACGCCCTCGACGCTGTTCTTGGCCATCAGCACCACCTCTGCGTGTAGCTCGGCAGCGCGCAACGCCGCGGCCGTGTCGGTGGTGAAGAACGGATTGCCGGTGCCCGCCGCGAAGATCACGATCCGCCGCTTCTCGAGGTGGCGGATTGCCCGTCGGCGGATGTAGGGCTCAGCGACCTCGGAGATCGTGATGGCCGACTGCACACGCGTCGCGACGCCGCTCTTCTCGAGCGCGTCCTGCAGTGCCAGCGCATTGAGCACCGTGGCCAGCATTCCCATGTAGTCGCCGGTTGCCCGGTCCATTCCACGCGCCGCCGCTGCCAGCCCGCGATAGATGTTGCCGCCGCCGACCACGATCGCGACCTCGACGCCGCGTGCGTGCACGGCCGCCACCTCGGAGGCGATGTCCTGCACCCGCTGCGGGTCGGTGCCGTACTCGAGGTCCCCCATCAGCGCCTCGCCGGAGAGCTTGAGCAGCACCCTGCGATAGACGGGGGCCCCATTGTCGGTCACGTGATCGGCCTCCTCCTCCGCGCCGATCACTCGCCGACCGCGAACCGTGCGAAACGGCGTACTACGACGTTCTCGCCCATCTCGGCCGCCAGCTCCGCGCGTAGCTCCTCGAGCGTCCTACCGGCGTGCTTGTCCTCGTTGACGTGCTTCTGGCGCAGCAGCACGACCTCGTCGAGCCACTTGTCCAGCTTGCCGGCGACGATCCGTTCGCGCACGTTCTCGGGGCGGTCGGCGGCCTGCTCGACTGCGATCCGCTCCTCGCGCTCGCGGTCCTCGGCCGGTACGTCGTCCTCGGTGATCGCAACCGGGTTCGCCGCGGCGATGTGCAGCGCCACGTCGCGTGCGAACTCGACGAACTTCTCGTTGCGCGCGACGAAGTCGGTCTGGCAGTTGACCTCGACGAGCACGCCGATCTTGTTGCCGGCGTGGACGTATGTCTGGACGACGCCCTCGGTGGCCTCGGCGCCCGCGCGCTTGGCGGCCTGCGCCTGACCCCGGGCCCGCAGGATCTCGACCGCCCGTTCCACGTCTCCATCGGCTTCGGTGAGAGCCTCGCGACATGCCAGGATCCCGGCGCCCGTCCGGTCACGCAGCGCCTTGACGTCCTTTGCGGTGATCTCGGTCATGCGTTCTCCTCGGCGTCTGATTGCTCAGCGGCGGCGGGCTCCTCAGCGGCGGCGGGAGCGGATTCCTCAGCCGCGGCGGGAGCGGGCTCCTCGGCCGCGGTCTCGGGCTCGGGCTCCGCCGCCTCCGCCGCGGGCTCCGCCGCCTCCGCCGCGGGCTCCGCCGCCTCGGGCGCGGCGGGGGTCGGCTCAGCCGTGTCCGGAGCGACGGGCGCCTCCGGCTCCGCGGGGCTCGCCGGCGGCTCGGGCTCCGGCTCGGGCGCTGCAGGCGGGGCTGCGGCGGTCTCTGCCTCGGGTGCGGCCGCGGCCGGCTGTGCAGCCTCGGGCTCCGCAACCGGTTCGGGTGCCGCCGGAGCCTCGGCCTCCGCTGCCGCGGCCGGCGCCTCGGGCTCCGCCGCCGCGGCCTGCGCCGCGGGCGCCACGGGCTCCGCTGCCACGGCCGGCGCTGCCGGAGCCTCGGGCTCGGCTGCCGGCGCGGACGCTGCCGGGGCCTCGGGCTGCGAGGCGGCAGCTTGTGCCGCAGCCTCCGCCTCGCGGCGGGCCTGCTCCTCGGCCTCCTGGCGGGCCTTCTCTTCGGCCTCCTGGCGGGCCTTCTCTTCGGCCTCCTGCCGGGCCCGCTCCTCTGCCTCGCGGCGGGCGCGCTCCTCGGCCTCCTGGCGCTCGCGCTCAAGCCGGGCGCGCTCCTCCTCGGCGCGGAACACGTTGTGTCCCTGCGCGACGACCTCGCCAACCGCCTGTGTCACCGCGGCGCACGAGCGGATCGCGTCGTCGTTTCCGGGGATCACGTAGTCGATCCCGTCCGGGTCACAGTTGGTGTCGACCAGACCGATGATCGGGATCCGCAGGCGCTGGGCCTCGCGGACTGCAATCGCCTCGGTCTTGAGGTCGATTACGAACATCGCGTCCGGGACCCGCTGCATGTTCTTGACGCCGCCGAGATTGGCGCGCAGCTTCTCGAGGTCGGCCTGAGCCGACATCCGCTCCCGAGTGGGAAGCAGCTGGAGCTGGCCTTCGGTCTCGTAGCGCTCGAGGTCGTGCAACCTCCTGATCCGCAGCGAGATCGTCTGGAAGTTGGTCAGTAGGCCACCGAGCCAACGGTGGTTGACGTAGGGCATGTCGGCCGCGTCGGCCGTGTCCTTGATCGTGTCGCGGGCCTGCTTCTTGGTACCCACGAACAGAACGGTGCCGCCGCGGCGCGAGACCTCGGCCGCGAACTCGCGGGCGTCCTCCAGAAGCTTCTGGGTCTGGAGGAGATCGATGATGTAGATGCCGTCGCGCTCACCGAAGATGAAGCGGCGCATCTTGGGGTTCCAACGGCGCGTCTGGTGGCCGAAATGGACGCCGGCCTCCAGCAGCTCCTTGATACCGATTTGAGCCACTGATACTGCTCCCTTTGTTGTTTGTGCGAGTCAAATCCACCCGCCGGTGCTCGCGAACCTCGGGCTTTTCCGAGGCAGGGCCGCGACCCGTGCGGATGGGGTCGGGGAAATGGACTATTGAAAAAGTTTACGCAAGTCTCCTAGAACGGCTACGTTTGTATGTTGCAGCGGGGATATCGCCCTTCCCTACCTTCGGCGATGCACCCGCTCGCGGACCGAACCTCCCTTCCCCTACCTCCGGTGGCTCGGTTCGCAGACCATCGGCGGGGCGGCTGTGGACGGGCCGCCCCGTCGACTTTAATCTGCCTCTTATCGGTCTCAT
>DATBHQ010000066.1:0-1960 GCA_036557385.1 Solirubrobacterales bacterium
CTCCGCCGAGATGCCACCGGTCTCGAGGTGGCGGTGGACGTGGGCTTCGGGGAGCCACTCCTCGTGCGAGATCGGCTCGAACTCGCCGGCCTCCAGGATGCGGCAGGGCGAGGTGTGGTGATAGAGGATCGACTCGTTGCCCGAGAAGCCCTCGAGGCCCATCACCTCCTCGACCAGCAGGCGGCCGTTGGTGCGGAACTGCGTGTGCCGCTTGCGCGGCAGCTGGCCCAGGCTGTGGTATCTCACAGGTTGCCCCTCCTCTCCTGCTCGCGCTCGATCGCCTCGAAGAGGGCCTTGAAGTTGCCCTCGCCGAAGCCGCGCGCGCCGTGCCGCTCGATCACCTCGATGAAGAGCGTCGGCCGGTCGGCCAGCGGCTTGCCGAAGATCTGCAGCAGGTAGCCCTCGTCGTCTCGGTCGGCGAGGATGCCGAGCTCGTTCAGGTCGGCGAGGTCCTCGTCGATCTCCCCGATCCGCTCCGGCAGCTCCTGGTAGTAGCTGTCGGGGGTCCTCAGGAAGGCGACGCCGCGGTCCTGGAGGGTGCGGACGGTGTCGACGATGTCCGTGGTGGCGAGGGCGAGGTGCTGGACGCCCGGGCCGCCGTAGAACTCGAGGAACTCCTCGATCTGCGACTTGCGCTCCCCCTCGGCCGGCTCGTTGATCGGGAACTTGATGCGCCCCTTGCCGTCCGCCATCACCTTGGACATCAGGGCCGAGTACTCGGTGGAGATGTCCTCGTCGGAGAAGCGGATCATCTCCGTGAAGCCGAAGACCCGCTCGTAGTAGGAGACCCACTCCTCCATCCGGCCGAGCTCGACGTTGCCGACGACGTGGTCGATGCCCGCGAAGAATGGGCCCTCCTCGCCGCCCTCGACCGGCTCGAAGCCGGGGAGGAAGGCTCCGTCGTAGCCGTCGCGCTGGACGAAGGTGTGGACCGTCTCGCCGTAGGTGGCGATCGTGGCCAGGCGGACCGTCCCGCTCTCATCGGTCTCCTCGTAGGGCTCGCGGAGCCCTCGGGCGCCGCGGCGGACCGCCACCCGGTAGGCCTCCTCGGCGTCCGGGACCGAGAGGGCGACGGCCTTGACACCGTCGCCGTGCTCCGCGATGTGGCGGGCGATCTCGCCCGTGCCGTGCAGGGGGGAGGTGAGCAGCAGGCGGATCCGGCCCTGCTCGAGGACGTGGCAGGAGCGGTCGCGCATTCCGGTCTCCAGGCCGGAGTACGCCGTCTCGCGGAAGCCGAGCGCGTGGGTGAAGTAGTGGGCCGCCTGGACGCCGTTCCCGACGTAGAGCTCGATGTGATCGATGCCGAGCAGCGGCATCTCGTCGTTCTTCGGGACCGGCGGGGTCGCGGTTCGCAGACCCGTGTCCTGTGCCGTCTTCACCTCCATGCGCTCTCCTCCTGACCGGATTCGCTTCGCCTGACTTGACTCTCGGTTTATGATTCCCGCGTGCGGAGGGGTTCACAAGCCCGATTCGTTGCGTGATCGGCCGGAATATGGCGATTACCGATCAGATCGACGAGCAGATCGTTGCGCTCCTGCGGGAGAACGCCCGGCGCTCCTACGAGGACATCGGCCAGCGCGTCTCGCTCTCGGCGCCGGCGGTGAAGCGCCGCGTCGACCGGCTCGAGACGCAGGGGGTGATCCGCGGCTACACCGCCACCATCGAGCCGACCGCCTTCGGCTGGCACAGCCATGCCTTCGTGGAGCTCTTCTGCGAGGGGCGGATGTCCGGGGCCGAGGTGACCGCCGCCGTCTCCAAGCATCCGGAGGTGGAGGGCGCCTACACGGTCGCGGGCAACGCCAGCGCGATCCTGCACGTGCGCGCCATCGACACCCAGCACCTCGAGGAGGCGCTCGAGCGGATTCGCGAGACGCCGGGCGTGCTGCGGACCCAGACGCAGGTCGTCCTCTCGACGCTGTTCGAGCGCCCGGTGACCAACGGGCGGGTGACCCCCAAGAGG
>DATBHQ010000067.1:0-7323 GCA_036557385.1 Solirubrobacterales bacterium
GGACATCCTCGACCCGGCGTTGCTGCGGCCGGGGCGCTTCGACCGACAGGTCGTCGTCGACCGTCCCGACCGCAAGGGGCGCAAGCAGATCCTCGAAGTCCACACCCGCGGCAAGCCGCTCTCGAAGTCGATCGACCTCGACGCGCTCGCCGGCCAGACACCCGGCTTCACAGGCGCGGACCTCTCGAACCTGATCAACGAGGCCGCGCTGCTCGCGGCCCGCACCGGCAAGCGCGAGATCGGCCAGGACGAGCTCGAGGAGGGGATCATGCGCGTGATTGCCGGCCCCGAGAAGAAGACGCGGGTGATGAGCGAGAAAGAGCGCCTCGTCACGGCCTACCACGAGATGGGCCACGCGCTCGTGGCGCACTTCCTCGAGCACTCCGACCCCGTGCACAAGATCTCGGTGATCTCCCGCGGCCAGGCGCTCGGCTACACGATCTCGATGCCCCAGGAGGACCGCTTCCTCACGACCCGCGCGGAGCTGAAGGACACGATGGCGATGACGCTCGGCGGCCGCGCCGCCGAGGAGATCGTCTTCGGCGAGATTACCACCGGCGCCTCGAACGACCTCGAGAAGGTGACCGAGACGGCGAAGCAGATGGTGATGCGCTTCGGCATGTCGGAGCGGCTCGGCCCGCGCGTCTTCGGCCATGATCGCTCACAGCCCTTCCTCGGCCGGGAGTTCTCCGCCGAGCCCGACTACTCCGACGAGATCGCGAGGGAGATCGACGACGAGGTCCGCCGGATCGTCGAGGACGCCCACCAGACCTCGAAGGACATCCTCGGCGAGCACCGCGGGCAGCTCGACACGATCTCCAAGATCCTGCTCGAGCGCGAGACGATCGAGGCCGAGGAGTTCATCGCCCTGCTCGAGGGCAAGCCCGAGGACGAGGTCTTCGCCGCGGAGGAGAAGGCCCCGCCCCCGGAGGCGCCGCCCGTCGAGGAGAAGGGCACCGCTCGCGAGGGCCCCAAGCCGCGCCCGCGCCCGCGCCCCGGCCTCGCCGGCGGCGGCGCGGAGATGCGCGACAACCGCTCGTAGGCGCGGGGAGGCCATGCGCTGAACGTCCCAGAGTTTGCGCTGGGCGAAAGGTGCGGGACGTTCGGCGCGGGTCATACTCCGCCGAGATGCGACGCCGCTGTGTCCCGCCCCTCTTCATTGCCGCTTTTCTGGTCTTGGCGCTCGCGCTGTCCGCCTGCGGCGGCGGGCCGGACTCCGGCGGTGACAAGCGCCAGGCCCTGGCCGTCGCCAAGGCGAGGGCGGCGTTCAGGAAGGCGCAGGCGAGGGGTGAGGATCTCAGCGCCGGCCCGTGCATAGCGGAGCAGCTTCCGGGCCTGGTGGACTGGGCCGCCGACGTCGCGCACGACCCGCGCCAGCCGATCGATGACGAGCCGGCGCACCAGTGCCAGAGCTATCGCGAGGGGCGCACGCACCACTTCGTCGAGCTGACTCCGCAGGGCCAGCCGATTCGAGCTCAGTAGGGGGTCGGATGGACCGCGCGAAGATCATGGGGATCGTCAACGTGACCCCCGACTCGTTCTCCGACGGGGGCGAGTACCTCGACCCGGATCGGGCCATCGCCCACGGACGCGAGCTGGCGGCCGAGGGTGCCGACGTGCTCGACGTCGGCGGCGAGTCGACCCGCCCGGGCGCGGCCGGGGTGACGGCCGAGCAGGAGCTGGCGCGGGTGGGACCGGTGGTGGAGGCGCTCGCCCGGGGCGACGGGCCGCCCGTCTCGATCGACACCTCCAAGGTGGCCGTCGCCGAAGCGGCGCTCGGTGCGGGCGCCACGATGGTGAACGACGTCACAGCGCTGCGATCGGAGCCGGAGCTTGCTGGGCTCTGCGCCGAGCGCCGGTGCGAGGTCGTCCTCATGCACATGCTGGGCGACCCCCGGACGATGCAGGAGAACCCCGTCTACGAGGACGTCGTGGGCGACATCAGGTCCTTCCTCGCGGAGCGGATCGAGTTCGCGGTCTCGCAGGGCATCGAGGAGGAGCGGATCTGGATCGATCCCGGGGTCGGCTTCGGCAAGACGGTCGAGCACAACCTCGAGCTGCACCGCCGGCTGAGGGAGCTGGCCGAGCTCGGCCGGCCGATCGTCTTCGGCTCCTCGCGCAAGAGCTTCATCGGCCGCCTGACCGGCGCAGAGGTCGATCAGCGGCTGGGCGGGACGATCGCCTCCAACGTGATCGCCTACGCGAACGGCGCCGCGATGTTGCGCGTGCACGAGGTCGCGCCGATGCGGGAGGCGCTCATCACCGCGAACGCGATCCTCGGCGCCTACTGATCCACGAACTCTCGGATCAGGCCGTTGACCACATCCGGGCGCTCGTAGGGCACCCAGTGGCCGGCGCCCGGAACGATCTCGACACGGAGGCGCGGCACCCATTCGCTGAGGCCGCGGGTGAGTGAGGGAAGCAGCGCCGCGTCGTTCTCGCCCCAGACCACGAGGGTCGGGACCTCGACCGCCTGCGACGTGATCTTCCTCATGTACTCCTCCGGCACGCCCCCCGCCGAGACCTGATCTCCCATGCGCGCGGCCCGGTAGTAGTTGAGGCCGCCTCGCAGCGCTCCGGGTCGCGCCCAGGCCTCGTGGTACGCCTCCCGGTCGACATCCGAGAGCTCGGCGCTGCGGCCGCCGATGCGCCGCATGATGCTGTCCATCATCGAGAAGTCGTTGGCCGCCAGCATCTCCTCCGGTTCGGGCGACGGCTTCGACAGCTCGATCATGTAGTTGACGGCGTCCCGCTGCTTCGGGCTCTCGCGCAGGTCGCGGTTCCAGGTGAAGGGGGGAGGGGCGTCGATGATCACCAGCCGCTCGAGCATCTCCGGGTACTTGAGGGCGAGGGCCCAGGAGACGATCCCGCCCCAGTCGTGGCCCACCAGGGTGAGCGGGGCCAGGTCGAGTTCCCGGATCAGCGCGAGGACGTCGCCGAGCAGGTGGCGCATCCGGTAGGCCTCGGGGTCCTCCGGCTTGCAGGAGAGGTTGTAGCCGCGCATGTCCGGCGCGTAGACGGCGTGGTCGGCGCCGAGGTCGGCGAGCTGCTCCCTCCACAGGAACCAGAACTGCGGGAAGCCGTGGAGGAAGAGCAGCGGCCTGCCCTCGCCGCGGCTCACGTAGTGCATGCGGCACCCCTCGAGGTCCGCGAAGTGATGCTGGAGGTCACCCGCCACGGACACGACAGCCTTGCACGCGCGCTGAGTCGCTACTTTGGCGGCCGTGGACGATTCGGCACATCCCTCCGTGGAGGTGGAGATCCGCGGACTCTCCATCTACACGCACCACGGCGTCAGCGACGCGGAGCAGGAGGTCGGCCAGCGGCTGGAGTTCGACCTCACCTTCGACGTCCCGGACTGCGACGCCGTGCTCACCGACCGGGTCGAGGACACGGTCGACTACTCGGAGGTCTGCGACATCGTCGCCCTCGCCGCCACCGAGCGCAGCTACCGCACCCTCGAGCGCCTCTGCCACGTCGTGGCGGAGCGGCTGATGGAGCGCTTCGACTGCGAGTCGGTCCAGGTGCGCGCCGCCAAGCCCGAGCCGCCGGTGCCGTATCCGGTCCAGGAGGCGGGCGTCGAGGTCACCCTGGAGCAGTCTCTCGACCGCGAGCCCGATGACGAGGAGGGGGCCTGACGGGCGAGGAGCGGGTGGGGTATCTCGGTCTCGGCTCGAACGTCGGTGACCGCGAGTCCCATCTGCGGGCGGCGATCGACGAGTTGCGCGAACGGGGTGTGCGGGTCGAGGCCGTCTCGTCGCTGTACGAGACCGAGCCGGTGGGCGAGATCCTCGACCAGCCGGACTTCCTCAACGGGGCCGTGCGGATCAGGACCTCGCTCGACCCGAGCGAGCTCCTCGACCTCTGCAAGGCGATCGAGGCGGCGCGGGGCAGGGACCTCGGCGGCCCGCGCCATGGCCCCCGCCCGATCGACGTCGATCTGCTGCTCCTCGGCGACCTCGAGATGAGCACCGAGCGCCTCACCCTGCCCCATCCGGAGGTCACCTCGAGACGCTTCGTCCTGCTGCCCCTGCTCGAGCTCGATCCCGAGCTCCGCCTTCCCGGTGGGGCCGAGCTGCGAGCCGCGCTCGAGACTCTCGGGCCGGATCAGCGCGCGGAGCGGGTCGGGCCGCCCCTCCTCTAGCGCCGCAGGCCGGCCAGCCAGTCCGCGGGGAAGACCTGGGGCATCCTGCCCGGGAAGTCGGGCAGGACCCGGTTCGCCATCTCCCCGCACGGCCTCGACTCGACGAAGGGGCGCAGGTCGTCGAAGCTCATCAGCAGCCGCAGGCTGGGCGCGAGCTGATAGTCGGCCGCGTTCGGCTGCGGGCCGCCGAGCACGCCCTCCGCGATCCAGGCGTCGATCCGGTCGAGGTCGGCGCGCAGCGAAGAGAGGTCGGCGCTCACCTGCGCGTCGTCGGCCTGATTCAGGCGTGCGGCGGCGGCGACGAGTGGGCCTCCGGTCTTCACCGCCAGCCCGACCGGGACGCCCATCCGCGCGCCCTCGGCGTAGCTCGCCATCGGCGGGCGATCCCGCTTGAACGCCCACCAGCTGAAGCGGCGCGGCTTCTGCTGGAACTCATCGCCCCAGGCCTCGGCCTCCTCGACCCGCGCCCGCAGCTCCGGGTCGGCGGGATAGAGGGGCGGGTCGGGCTGGATCCGGTCGAGCTCGCGCCCGATCTCCATCGAGCCCTGCACGCGCTTGCCGTGGAGCCTCAGCGCCGGCACGGTGTTGCCCGGGAAGCGCAGCGCCCTGAGCACGCCCTTCGAGACCACCGGCATCAAATCGACCCGCTTGTAGGGGATCCCCTTCCGCTCGAGCATCAGCCGGGCGGTCCAGGACGGATGCGAACCGGGGATGACGTAGAGCTTTGCCTCGGGCATTGCGGCTCATCCTATTTCGGATGTGGCCGTGATAATCACGCCGATGCTGCTCGCGGTCGACGTCGGCAACACGCAGACCCACCTGGGCGCCTTCGACGGGCGGGAGCTCGCCCGCGACTGGCGGCTCACCACCGTGCCCAGCGCCACGGCCGACGAGCTGGCGGCGACGATCTCCGACCTGCTCTCCCTCGAAGGGCTGAGCTTCGGCTCGCTCGACGGGGCGATCGTCTCGACCGTCGTGCCCCAGCTCGGCCCGGAGTACGAGGAGCTCACTGAGCGCCACACAGGCAGCCGATGCCTGCTCGTCGGCCCCAACCTGAAGACCGGCATGCCCATCCTGGTCGACAACCCGCACGAGCTCGGCGCCGACCGCCTCGTGAACGCGGTGGCGGCGCACTCGAAGGCGCAGGGCGCCTGCGTCACCGTCGACTTCGGCACCTCGACCAACTTCGACGTCGTCTCCGGCGCCGGTGAGTACCTCGGGGGGGTGATCGGGCCGGGGGTCGAGGTTTCGCTGGAGGCCCTCACCGCCCGGGCGGCCAAGCTGCCTCGCATCGACCTCTCGTCCCCGGAGGGCCCGATCGGCAAGCACACCGCCGCGGCGATCAAGTCCGGCTTCGCCTATGGCTTCGCGGGCCTGGTGGACGGCATCGACCGGCGCCTGGCAGATGAGCTGGGCGAGGAGGCGACCTTCATCGCCACCGGCGGTCTCGCGCACACGATCGCGCCCCTCTGCGAGACGATCGACGAGGTCGACGAGCTGCTCACCCTGCGCGGCCTGCAGCTGATCTACGACCGCAATCAGGACTCCTAACCTGAGGACGATGCAACCGCCGCTCACATCGCCGTTCCGGATCGGCGACGTCGAGATCGCGAACCGGGTGCTGCTCGCTCCGCTGGCGGGAATCGGGAACTGGTTCGTCCGACTCCAGGCTCGCCGGCACGGTGCGGGGCTGGCGGTCTCGGAGATGGTCTCGAGCTTCGGGCTCCACTACCGCAACGAGCGCACGCTGCGGGAGCTGCTGCGTCTTCACCCGGATGAGCACCCGGTCTCGGTGCAGCTCTTCGGCCAGGA
This sequence comes from Solirubrobacterales bacterium, assembly GCA_036557385.1. GTDB lineage: Bacteria > Actinomycetota > Thermoleophilia > Solirubrobacterales > 70-9 > DASUPK01. The sequence continues at coordinate 5,957 of DATBHQ010000067.1, forward strand.
CCCGGAGGTGATGCGCTCGGCGGCGGGGACGGTCGCCGAGGCCGGCGCGGACCTGATCGACATCAACATGGGCTGCCCGGTGCGCAAGGTCTGCAAGACCGGCGCGGGTGCGGCCCTGCTCTCGGACCACGACCTCGCCGTCCGGATCGCCTCGGCGGCGCGCGAGGGCGGCGGGATTCCCGTCACCGTCAAGCTCCGCTCGGGACTGCGCCCCGGCGGCCGCGAGGGGTTCGATCTCGCCCGGCGACTCGCCTCTGACGCGGGCGTCGCCGCGATCGGCTTCCACCCTCGTTCCGCATCCATCCAGCACAAGGGCCAGCCCGATTATGCGCTCGCCCGCGAGCTCACCGAGCGCCTCGAGGTCCCGATGATCATCTCGGGCGGGCTCGATTCGGCGGAGGAGGCGCTGGGCGCCTACGAGGCCTCCGGGGCGGACGCCGTGATGATCGCCCGCGGCTCGCTCGGCAACCCCTGGATCTTCGAGCAGCTCACCGGCCGGCGAACGGCCGATCCCGAGCGCAACGAGGTGATCGCCGAGCTGCTCTGGGTGATCGATCAGGCGGAGGAGCACCTGGGGCCCGAGCGCGCCGCCCGGTACCTGCGGAAGTTCTACCCCTGGTACCTGGAGCGGCTCGACGCCGACAAGGTGACGACGGCTGCCTTCCAGGCGAGCGACGACCTCACCGAGGCCCGCCGCCTCGTCCGAGCTCTTGACGAGCCCGCCGCGGTGGCAGCGTAGGTTCGTCCAGCCCTTGTCCCCTCTTGCGGGCCCCGGATATGCTGGGCGCGCTCACGGAAGAGCCAGGGAGGGGAGTCCGATGACCGACAAGCGATTGGCCCGTCTGCTGCTTTCTGCGTGCCTCGTTTGCGCGTCGCTCGGCCTGCTCGCACTGCCCGGCTCAGCAGCGGCCAAGAAGAAGGGGGCACAGAAGAAGGGGGCACAGAAGACCGCCCAGTTCACCCAGTGCGTGAGCACCACGGTGCCGATCCCCGACGGCCCGCCGGTGGGGAGCACGGCGACCAACCCGGCGGCCTCGTTCGCGATCTTCATCAACACTCCGAAGTTCAAGGGAAGGCACCAGAGCGGCACGGTGACGGCGTTCAATTCCGCTGGCGTCCGCATCACGCACAGCGATGACGGTGACCTGGCCCTCTTCCTGGTCTCGCCCGGAGGCAGGGCGATCGCGCTGTCGACCTTCCGGGACCAGAGCACGAACGACAACCCGGATCCTCCGCCCGACCACCTTCCCAGCGGCGACGGCTACGGGAAGGGGTCCTCGAACTGCTCCGGGTCGCTGGTGCAGTTCGGCGACTCGTTTCCGAGATCGATCACGACACCGGGCAACACCGGGGTCAACGCGCCGATC
>DATBHQ010000068.1:0-6184 GCA_036557385.1 Solirubrobacterales bacterium
ACCCGCTCCACGAAGCCCGAGCTTCACGTGGAGATCTGCTCGCAGTGCCACCCCTTCTATACGGGCAAGCAGAAGCTGGTTGACACCGGCGGCCGCGTCGAGCGGTTCCGCCGCCGTGCGGCCAAGCGCGCCCGTTGAGCCCGGAGCCCGACCCACGGTCCAACGGGGCGCGTCCGGTCGCCGCCGCCCAGTCCGAGCGCATGCCGGACGGACGGCCGGTGGCGGTGGGCGACGCGCCGGTGGGGGGCCAGGCGGTTCTCGAGGGCGTGATGATGCGCGGCGTCTCGGTGTGGGCCGTGGCGTGTCGGACCCCCGAGGGCCGCATCGACGTCACCAGCGAGCCGATCGTCTCGTGGGCGAAGCGGAGCCGGATCTGGCGCGTGCCCGTGATACGCGGGGTGGTCGCCCTGGCCGAGTCCCTGAAGATCGGATTCAGGGCCCTCGCGATCTCGGCCAACAAGCAGCTCGCCGAAGGGGAAGAGGAGGAGGAGATCGGCGGGTTCACCTGGGGGCTGACGATCTTCTTCTCGCTGCTGCTGGCCGTGGGGCTGTTCTTCGTGGTGCCGGTGGGCGCCACCAGCCTGATCAAGGACTGGCTCGGCTCGGCCCTTCTCTTCTGGCTGGTCGAGGGCCTGCTGCGGACCGCGATCTTCATCGGCTACCTGGCCCTGATCAGCAAGCTGCCTGACCTGCGCCGGGTCTTCCAGTACCACGGGGCCGAGCACAAGACGATCTCGACCTTCGAGGCCGGCGACGAGCTCACCCCGGCCAACGCGAGGCAGTACTCCCGCCTCCATCCGCGCTGCGGGACGAGCTTCCTGCTGATCGTGATGGTGCTGGCGATCTTCGTCTTCGCGCCGATCGGGCTGCCCGCCTGGTACTGGCTGGTCCTCTCGCGGATCCTCGGCATCCCGCTGATCGCAGGCCTCTCCTACGAGGTGATCAAGTGGGCCGGGAAGCACCGCAACAAGCGCTGGGTGCGCGCGGTGATGTGGCCGGGCCTGATGCTCCAGAACCTGACGACCCGCGAGCCCGACGACGACCAGCTCGAGGTCGCAATCGAGTCCCTGAAGGCCGTCCTGGCCGTCGAGGACCCCTACGAGGCCAAGCGCGACCAGACGATCGAGATCGTGGCGTAGGGCCTTGGGAACTTATGAACCCACGTGGGTTCATAAGTCACCAACTCCGGGCCCGGCGTCACACTTAGGGCGTGATCGAGAACCTCGTCGACCAGATCCAGGGCCGCTTCGCTGAGCTCGAGCGGCAGATGTCCGACCCCGAGGTGATCGCCGACCGGGAGCGTTACGCCGAGGTCGGGCGCGAGTACCGCGAGCTCCAGCCCGCGCACGAGCTGGCGCGCGAGTGGCTCACGCTCAAGGACGACCTCGAGGGCGCCCGCGAGCTCCAGGCCGAGAACGGCGATGACCCTGAGATCAAGCAGGTCCTCGCCGAGACCCCGGAACGGCTCGAGGAGCTCGCCGAGCGGATCCGCCTGGCGATGGTCGAGCGGGACCCGAACGACGACAAGAACGTGATCGTCGAGATCCGGGCGGGCACCGGCGGCGACGAGGCCGCCCTCTTCGCCGGCGACCTCTACAAGATGCTCACCCGCTACGCCGAGCGCCGCGGCTACACCGTCGAGCCGCTCTCGCAGTCGCCCGCCGAGGTCGGGGGCTTCAAGGAGGTCACGTTCGCCGTCAAGGGCGACGGCGCCTACTCCGTCTTCAAGTACGAGGGCGGCACCCACCGCGTGCAGCGCGTCCCCAAGACCGAGTCCCAGGGACGCATCCACACCTCCACCGCGACCGTCGCGGTCCTGCCCGAGGCGGAGGAGGTCGACGTCCAGATCGACCCCAACGACCTGCAGATCGACGTCTACCGCTCCTCTGGACCCGGCGGCCAGTCGGTCAACACCACCGACTCCGCGGTCCGCATCACCCACCAGCCGACCGGCGTCGTCGTCTCCATGCAGGACGAGAAGTCCCAGCTCCAGAACCGGGAGAAGGCGATGCGCGTCCTGCGCGCCCGCCTGCTCGAGCGCGAGATCGCCGAGCAGCAGGCGAAAATCGCCTCCGAGCGCCGCGCGCAGGTGGGGACGGGCGAGCGCTCCGAGAAGATCCGCACCTACAACTTCCCGCAGGACCGGGTCACCGACCACCGCGTCAAGTTGACCGAGAGCGGGGTGGACAGAGTGCTCGGCGGCGAGCTCGACGAGTTCACGGACGCGCTCTCCTCCGAGGAGAAGCGCCGCCGGCTCGAGTCGCAGACGGCCGAGGCCTGAGGAGAGATAGCGATCGCTATCGCCTCGCTATCAGCCCGGTAGCAATGGCTATCAGCGACCGCATGACCAGCACTGCGGCCGACGCGCTGTCCGCGGCCGTGGACGCGCTCGATGCAGCCGGCTGCGAGACAGCTCGCCTGGACGCCGAGCTTCTGCTTGCCCAGGCCACAGGTTGGGACCGCGCCCAGCTCGCCGCGGAGCCGGAGGCACGCCTGCCGGTCGGGGCATCGCGCGAGTACGGCCAGATGGTGCGCCGCCGCGTGCGCCGCGAGCCGGTCGCCTACATCCTCGGCCGCAAGGGCTTCCGCCGGATCGAGCTGCTCGTCGACCGCAGGGTCCTGATCCCGCGGCCGGAGACGGAGCTGCTGGTGGAGTTCGCGGTCGAGCAGGCCGCGCGAGCCGACGGCCGCGCGCTCCGCTTTCTGGATGTCGGCACCGGCAGTGGCGCCGTTGGGCTGGCCGTTGCCGACGAGATCCCCAGCGCGAGCGTCATGGCAATCGACACCTCGGTGGACGCCTTGAGAGTCGCCCAGACGAACGTCGATCGGCTGGGACTCGGGGATCGCGTCGACGTCGTCGCTGCCGGCATCGCCTCCCTCCCGGAGCAGCCGTTCGATTGCCTGCTCGCGAACCTGCCCTATGTCAGCGAGAACGAATGGGAGCGCCTCCAGCCTGAAATCCGGGAGTACGAGCCCCGAGACGCACTGGTCGCGGGTCCCACCGGTCTCGAGGCGATCGAGGCGTTGGTCGCTGCCCTTCACCGGCGCACGCCGGCCGGAATTGCACTCGAGGTCGGGGCCGGACAGGCAACCGCGGTGGTGGAGATGCTCGCGGGAGTGAACTATTGGGCAGCCGTGCATCGCGATCTCGCCGGGATCGAGCGCGTCGTCGCGGCGCTTAGGGTCTTCACATGACCGAGATCGTCTCCATCGAGAGCGACGGCCACCACGCGGCGCGATCCGCGCTGGAGAGCTGCGTGGGGGAGGGGGGCGTCCTGATCTTCCCCGCCGACACGGTCTACGGCATCGCGTGCGATCCACTCAACCGGGAGGCGATCAAGCGCATCTACTCGATCAAGGGGCGCGAGGCGGGCAAGCCCTCGGCGGTCATGTACTTCTCGCCTCTGGCGATGCGGGAGCTCGTCTCCACGCTCGGACCCCGCTCCCGCCAGGCGGTCTCGGCGCTGCTGCCCGGTCCGGTGACGCTCGTGATCGCCAACCCGGAGCGCCGCTACCCGCTGGCGTCTCCCGACGACCCCGGGAGGCTCGGGGTGCGCCTGATCGAGGGCCCCCTCGCCGGCGCGAGGACCCCGATCTTCCAGACGAGCGCCAACCGCAGCGGCGAGCCGGCTCCGCGGAGCTTCGAGGAGCTCGACGACGGGGTCCTCGCTGCCGTGGACGTGGCGATCGACGGCGGGGAGCTGATCGGCGCGCCGTCGACCGTCGTCGAGATGAGCCGGCTCGACTCGGAGGGAAGCTGGGAGGTCCTCAGGGAGGGCGCCCTGCCGCGCGGCGCGATCGACCAGGTCCTCGGCGCTACGGCCTAGGCCGCGGCGTCCTCGGCGGCGCGCTCGGCCTCCTCGTGGCTGGTGTAGGCCCAGCCGCGCTGAAAGAGCTCGCCCCTCGGCTCGACGACCCAGCCGACCTCGGTGCTCACCGGGGCGCCGCTGCCGCGGCCCTTGGCGGTCATCCGGCCCAGCACGAGCAACCGGTCGCCGACCTGACGGTGCTCGGTGATCTCGACCTGCATCTCCTCGAACATCTCGTCGACGTCCTCGAACCAGGCCCGCATGCCGTTGTGTCCGTGGTAGCCCGGGTCGCCCTCCACCCGCGCGGTGAGGAACGGATGCCACTCGCAGTCGGGGTTCCAGATCCCGACCCAGGCGTCGGGGTCGCGGCGGTTGTAGGAGTCGCGCAGCTGGTCCAGCAGCGCGTCGTAGTCGGCCATCGTCACGCCGATGACTCCGGCTCGACCGCCGCCAGCGCCTGATCGAGCGTGGGGTAGACGGAGAGCCGGATCGCCTGGCCGTCGCGCAGCTCCCAGACCATCACGGCATCCTGACCGAAGTCGAGACCGGTGGTCTTGCCGCGCGCGCTGAGCGTGAACTCGACCACGACCCGATCTCCCACCTCGCGGAAGCTCCGAGCGTTCCAGCGGATCTCATCCATGACCTCGTCGAAGGAGTCGAACCAGCGGCGGATCCCCTCGTGGCCGTGGTAGGTGTCCGGCTCGGACGCGAGCTCCGGCGGGGTCGTCGTCTCGAAGTCGGGATGGATGTAGGGGAGGATGCCCTCGATCCCCTTCTCGTTGAAGTCCTCGATTCCCCGCTCGACGATCTCGAGGTCGCTCGGCACCGTTCCAGCGTAGGACAGGCCCTCAGCCGGCTGCGGCGACGGCGCTGCGAATGAAGAGCTCCCGGGCTCGCTTGCGCTCCGGCGTGACCCCGCGCTCGATCCGCTCCAGCGTCATGCCCTGCATACCCGCGATCACCATCACGGTCAGCACACGAGCGCCCGCCGGCGTCAGACCGTCGCTCGCCTCGGTCAGGAGGCGGACGAGCACCTCACGCCACTGCTCGTTCACCTCCGCGATCGTCCGGCGGACCTCCGGATCGACCACCGAGACGGCCGCCAGGTCGAAGTAGATGCGGGCGATCCGCTCGTCGTCGTCGAGCACCCGCTCGACTCCGGTGTCGACGCCGCGGACCACCGCCTCGACCGTGGTCGCGCCGTCGACGGCGTCGAGTACCTCGTTGGTGATCAGCTCGGCGATCGAGCGGCCGGCCGCCCCCACCAGGCCCTGCTTGGAGCCGTAGTGGTAGGCGACCAGAGGCTTCGACTCGCCGGCGCGCGCCGCGACCTTGGCGATGGTCAGGCCCGCGTAGCCGTCCGACTTCAGCACCTCGATTGCCGCGTCCAGGATGCGCTCGCGCGCACCCGTCGACGGCCGGCCCCTGCGGACAGGTGTGGCCTCCATCTATGCCGCAGCGAGCATCGCCGGGTCGAGGCCCATCGCCGCCAGCTTCTTCGAGAGCGACTTCGCCGCGTACTCGAAGATCTCCGACGAGTGGTAGAAGGGCGTCTGGAAGTTGTACGGGTCGTCGACCCACGGCGGGACGAAGACGAGCGTGGCGACGGGCAGACACTCCTTCAGGGTGTCCTCGATGATCTTCGCGTTCGCCTGGTCGTCCTTGATCGCGTCGGCGAGGAACTTGACGCCGAAGCCGACGTGGCGGGACTCGTCTCGGTTCACCGCCGTGAATCCCGCGGTGAAGCCGGGGAACCAGCCGCGCTCCCTCATCGACTTGATCATGAAGCGGGCGGCCGTGAGGGCGAGCATGCCCTCGATGACGATCATGTAGACGGTGACACCGCGGACGAGCTTGGGGAAGTCACTCGGGTCCTTGCGAAGGTCCTCGGCGCATTCGTGCAGGATGCCGTTGAAGAGCGTCTCCCAGTCGTCGTTCACGACGTAGCGCTGCTTGTCGATCATCTCTCCGAGGCTGCCGGCCTCGATGCCGAAGACCTCGCGGTAGAAGCCGTTCCAGAAGACGGTGTGCTTGGCCTCGTCGGAGATCTGCGTGGTGAGGAAGACCTTCGCCTCGTGTGTGGGGGCGGCGAGGGCGAACGGCAGGAGCTCCAGGGTGACGCGCTCCTCGCCGAGGAAGAACTCGGAGAAGCCGAACTCGAGGAACTTCCGCTCCTCGTCGGTGAACATGTCCGGGTCGGCCCACTGCCTGGCGTCCTCGGTGAAGTCGAAGTCCTCGGTCGACCAGTGCTGGCGCTGCCAGCGCATGAAGAGCTTCTCGTAGGAGGGGGAGGCCTCGACGATGCGGTCGAGTCCCGACATCACCTTGTCGATGTCGCCGTCGAGCAGAACCGAGAGCGCCTCGTCCTCGGTGTG
>DATBHQ010000069.1:0-4917 GCA_036557385.1 Solirubrobacterales bacterium
GCGAGGGCCTTGGTGTCGGAGCGAAGTTGGGTGCGGAAGGCGCGGCAGGGGTCACAGCCCTTGATGTGGCGGCGGGCCGGGCCGCCCACCTTGGCGAGCCCTTCGGCCGCCTCGGCGAGCTCGATCCGGACCTCGTCGCAGGTGAGCTGGCGAGCCTGGCTGGACTCGGCGAGTGCGATCCGGGCGCGGACCAGGAGGCTCTTCACGCCGGGGACGGTGGTGTCCATCGCCTTGGCGATCTCCTCGTAGCTCATCGCGTCGATCTCGCGCAGCAGCAGCGCCGAGCGCTGGGTCTCGGGCAGCTGGCCGACGTCCGCGAGCAGGCTGCGGAACTCCTCCCGGTTCTGGACGCGCTCGTGGGTGGTCACCCCGTTCATGTGGGGGTGGGTGTCCATCGTGTCCTGTCCGTCCGCCGTGGGCTTGCGAAGGTGGTTGAGGCAGCGGTTCCGCGCGATGCGGTAGAGCCACGGGCGGACGGCGATCGGGCGCTCATCGGCGACCATCGCGTTGTAGGCCGCCACGAAGACCTCCTGCAGGACGTCCTCAGCGTCCTCGGTGCAGCCCAGCATCTGACGGCAGAAGCCGAGCAGGCGGGCCTGGTAGCGCTCGACCAGCGCGTCGAAGGCGTGCTGGTGCCCCCTGCGGGTGAGGGCGACGAGCCTCTCGTCGTCCTGGAACCGGAGGAGCGGCGATCGGCGGGCGAAGAGCCCGCGTCGCTGGGCATGTGTGAGCGTTGAAGCTTCCAAAGTGGACTGGCGGGGGGAAGCTGCTCTCCCTGCCGACGGGAACACGGTAGCAGCGGCTCGGTTGCGCTAAGCGTTCGCTTAATGCCCCCGAAATTTGCCCCTGAACGAGGCATTTGCGCCGCTATTTGCGGGGATTTCCTCCTCTCGGTGCCGGGGCATGCTGACGGGTGCGTCTAAGGCTCACCTAAGGCCCTAGGCGGCCTGCGCCTCCGCGGCGGGCTCGAGCCCGGCCGGCTCCGGATCCTCCTCGACCGCCTGCAGCTCCGGCCGCGGGTTGCGCAACCCGAGGATCGCGATCGCGATGCCGATCGCCGCGACGCCGGCGGCGATCAGGAAGGCGAGGTGGTAGCCGCCGCTGAGCGCGTCGATCGCGCTCTGTCCCTGGGCTGACAGGGCGTCGGTCCGGTCGGTCGCGATCGTGCCGAGCGCCGCCAGCCCGATCGCCGCCGAGAGCTGAATCGAGACCTGGATCGTCCCGGAGGCGAGGCCTGCGTCGCGCGCGGGCACATCGTCCATCGCGATCATCATCAGGGGCGGGTTGGCCGCTCCGAACCCGAAGCCGAGCAGGGCGAAGGCGGCGAAGATAGTGGGGAAGTAGGGGGTCGACTGCTGAATCTGGGAGAAGAGCAGCAGCCCGGCGACCGGCCCGACGATCCCGCCGACCAGGGTGGGCTTGGGGCCGAAGCGGGCGACCAGCCGCGCCGCCAGCCCCGCGGACATCGTGGCGAGCGCGACGCTCATCGCCAGGAAGGCGAGTCCGATCTCGATCGGGGTCATGCCGCGGACGTGCTCGAAGTAGAGGGAGCCGAGGAAGAAGGTCGAGTAGGCGCCGGTGACGAGGAAGCCGCGGACCAGGTTGGCCGTGATCAGGCTGCGCAACCCGAGCACGCGCAGGGGCATGATCGGGTTGGCGATCCGGGACTCGAGCGCGACGAAGGCGGCGAGCAGGACCGCGGCGGCGGCGAGGAAGGCGAGCGTGCGCTCGCCCGTCCAACCCCACTCCGGGATCTTGACCAGGGCGTAGATGCCGACGATCGAGGCGGCGGTGATCAGCATGGAGCCGAGCCAGTCGATGCGGCCGCCCTCGGCCAGGCCCTCGTTCTCGGCGATCAGACGGCGGCCGAGGACCACCGTGACGATGCCGATCGGGACGTTGATGAAGAAGATCCAGTGCCAGCTGATCGCCTCGGTCAGCGCGCCGCCCAGCAGCAGGCCAAGCGATGCTCCGCCGGCGATCACGAAGGTGTAGAGGCTCATCGCCTTGGCCCGCTCGGCCGGCTCGCGGAACTCCACCGCGATGATCGCGATGATCACCGCGGAAGCGAGGGAGGCGGCAGCGCCCTGCAGGAAGCGGGCGACCACCAGGGCGGGGCCGGTCGGAGCGAGGCCGCAGAGGACCGAGGCGGCCGTGAACGAGGCGACGCCGAGCAGGAAGATCCGCTTGCGCCCGAAGAGGTCGCCGAGGCGCCCGGAGAGCAGGAGCAGGCTGCCGAAGGTGATCAGGTAGCCATCGATCACCCAGGTGAGGGCGGACTGGCTGAAGTCGAGGTCGGACTGGATCGAGGGGAGGGCGACGTTGACGATCGTCGTGTCGAGGATGATCATCAGCTGGCCCAGGCAGACGACGAAGAGCGCGATCCAGCGCCTGCGGTCGCTGCGTGCCCGATTGATCGCTATTGTGTTGGTGGTAGCCTCCACGCGGATCATCACTATATCATGGATAATCCTTCTATGGAAGATGATCCGCGCACCGGGCTACGATTGGGAGAGCGATGACCACGCAAGCGCCACCCGTCACGGGGACGATGAACCTGCTGACGCGCCTTTCCCGCGTCATCTATCGCAGCGCGGGCCCGGAGCTTCTGGGTGTGAAGCTGAAGGAGTTCGTGACGTTGCTCTACCTGCGGGAGATGACCAAGGCGACCCAGAAGAAGCTCGCCAAGACGCTGATGCTGGACCCGAACAACACCGTGATCCTGCTCAACGCCCTTGAGGAGAACGGCCTGGTCGAGCGGACCCGGGATCCGCAGGACCGCCGCCGGCATCTCGTTGCGATCACCCCGAAGGGCGTCAAGGCCCTGGAGAAGGCCGAGCGCGAGCTCGAGACCGTCGAGGACGACGTCCTCGGCAACCTCGACGCATCGGAGCGCAGTGAGCTCCACGACCTCTTAGCCAAGGCGTTCGAGGACCACTCGCTCGTCTAGCCGCGGGCGCCGGGGCACCTCGGGCGGATCCAAGCCTGCCGGGGTGGCCAAACTGGTCTAGGCAGCGGACTTAAAATCCGTGGTCCCTTCGGGGGCATGTGGGTTCGAATCCCACCCCCGGCACTACTTCCCCTCGAGCCGCTCCTCCACCGAGCGCACCTTGTCGGCGAGCGACTGCTCCTTGTCGCGCCGCTCGTCGAGCTTCAGCACCGTGTAGACGCGGGGGAGGCCGAGCTCGAAGGGGACGCGGTGGAGCTCGGCGACCACCTCCAGGATGTCCTCGGTCGTGCCCTCCAGGTCGGTGCCCATCGCGTGCAGCTCGTAGCGGACCCGCTCCTGGGCGGCGAGGCGGCGGTGGATCTCGGCGATGTAGGCGCCGGCGCTCGGGTCGCTGCGGCCCAGTCCGATGACCGTGAGCTCGGCGGTGGCCATCGCTCAAGTATCGTCGCCCTCGATGAACGTCGTCATCGTCGGAGGCCACGGGAAGATCGCGCTCCGGCTCGAGAAGCTGCTCGCCGAGCGCGGCGACAGCCCGCGGGGGATCATCCGCCAGACCGAGCAGGCGAAGGACCTCGAGGAGATCGGCGCGGAGCCCATCGTGCTGGACGTCGAGAACGTCGATGACATCTCCGACGCGCTCGCGGGCGCCGATGCCGTCGTGTTCGCGGCCGGCGCCGGCCCGGGGAGCGGACCTGCCCGCAAGCGGACCGTCGACTATGGCGGCGCTGTGAAGCTCACGGACGCGGCGAAGGCGCAGGGCATCAGCCGCTACCTGATGGTGAGCGCCATCAGCTCGAACCGGCCGGATACCTGGTCGGATCAGATGCGGCCCTACCAGGAGGCCAAGCACGAGGCCGACCAGTACCTGATGGAGAGCGGCCTCGACTTCACCATCGTGCGCCCCGGAGGCCTCACCGACGACCCCGGGACGGGCAAGGTCCAGCTCGGCGAGCAGCTCGACTACGGCAAGGTCACGCGTGACGACGTGGCGGCCGTGCTCGTGGCATGCCTGGCCGCCGACAACACGATCGGCAAGGCGTTCGACCTGCTCAACGACGGCACGCCGATCGCTGAAGCCCTCCGCGCGCTCTAGGCGCCGTTTACCGGAAATAAACGGTCCGTTTGACCGGTCCGGGACAATGACCGGCTGACCCATGTCCCATCCGCACCCCCTCACCTGGCTCTATCGCAAGCTCGGGGCCCGCTATCCGTCCGTGTTCATCACGGTGGAGCTGCAGAGCGCCTTCCTGGTCGCGACGGGTGCCGTCGCCCTGTTCAGCTTCTACTACTCGGTCTCGGGCGGCGACTTCCTGGAGATCCTGGCGGTGACGCTGGGGCTCACGGCGGTCGGGATCGGCTTTGTCCTCATGCGGGTACTGAGGCGCCTGCGCCCGCTGAGGGCCTGGCTCGCCGGGGAGCGGAGCTCCGAGCAGACCGCGGAGGCCTGGCATTCCGCGGTGAACCTGCCGGTCACGATGGTCCGGCGGGACTTCTGGGTGCCGTTCTTCGTCAGCCTGATCACGGTCGTGGCGGCGGTGGCGATCCTCCAGCTCAGCTGGCTCGCCTTCTTCCCGATCCTGCTGGCGGCCCTGCTCGTCACCGCGTACGCCGGAACGCTCCACTACCTCGCGCTCGAGTTGGCGATGCGGCCGATCCTCTTCGACATCAACTCGGCCCTCGACCGGCCCGTGCGGATCGATCGGCCGGTGGTGCCGCTCCGGATCAAGCTGCTCGGCTCCCTGCCGCTGATCAACGTGATCACCGGGATGGTTGTCGCCGCGCTCACCTCCGACGGCGGCGGCACCGACGCTCTGACCGTGGCGGTCCTGATCGCGCTCTTCGTCTCCTTCACGATCAGCTTCGAGCTGACCGTGCTCCTGACGCGCTCGATCCTGCGGCCGATCGAGGACCTCGAGGCGGCGACCGAGCGGATCCGCCAGGGCCGCTTCGACGAGCACGTCCCGGTG
>DATBHQ010000070.1:0-5583 GCA_036557385.1 Solirubrobacterales bacterium
GGGACGTTCGCGGATTAGGGTTCCGCGCCGTGGCCGAGGTGAGTCCAATTCAGGCGCTGCACTACGACCTCGGCACGGTCGCGCTTTCCGACGTCGTCGCTCCTCCCTATGACGTGATCGACGACGCTCAGCGGGCCGAGCTCGCTGGGCGCTCGCCCTACAACGTCGTCGAGCTCGACCTGCCTCGCGACCCTGGGAGCGGCGATCCCTATGAGCGCGCTGCCGAGCTGCTCACGGAGTGGACCGGGATGGGCATCCTTACCGGAGACTCCGACCCGACGATCTGGGCGCTCGAGCAGGACTACACCGCGCCGGACGGCTCGCGGCTCACCCGCCGCGGCTTCCTCGCACGCGTGAAGCTCGCCCCCTACGGAGAGGGGATCCGTCCCCATGAGCGGACCCAGCCGGGCCCGAAGGAGGACCGGCTCCGCCTCACCCGCGCCACCCGTCACAACCTCTCCCCCATCTTCTCCCTCCATCCCGGCGATGCCTGGCGCCATCTCGAGCCCGCTCTGAGCGGCAACCCCTGGGGCGAGGTCACCGACGGCGACGGCACCACCCATCGCGTGTGGCGGATCGAGGACCCGGCGGTCCACGACGCGGTGGCGACCGAGCTCGCACCCGGCGAGCTGTTGATCGCCGACGGGCACCACCGCTACGAGACCGCGCTCGCCTACCAGCGGGAGGTCGGCGAGGGCAGCCCCGCGGACTACGTGCTGATGGCGCTCGTCTCGCTGGAGGACCCGGGCCTGACCGTCTTCCCCACCCACCGCCTGATCTCAGGGCTCGCCGACGATCCGGCGAAGCAGGAAGCGCTTGGAACAGGCCTGAAGGAGCTCTTCGAGATCGAGGAGGTGCCGACCGAGCAGCTCGATCCGGCCGGGATCGAGGGGGTCGGCGTCTTCGGCTACGTCGACTCGCACTTCAAGCGCGCCTACCGGCTGCGGCTGGCCTCCAACCCGGCGCTCGATCACTTGCTCGCCGGGCATTCGGAGGCCTATCGGACGCTCGACGCCGCGATCCTCGAGGAGCTCGTCCTCAAGGGGATCCTCGGGATGAGCACGGACGACATCGCCGCCAAGCGCGGCATCGGCTACACGCCGAGCATCGACGAGGCGCTCTCCAAGCTCGACGCCGGCGACTACCAGGCGGGCTTCCTGCTCCGCCCCACACCCATCGACCAGGTGCGGGAGGTGGCGGCCGCCGGAGAGACGATGCCGCCGAAGTCCACCTACTTCTTCCCGAAGCTGCTCACCGGACTGGTCTTCAACCCGCTTGCCTAGTCTCGGGCCGGCGGGCCGGTAAGGTCGGAAACGTGGTCAAGATCTACACGCGCAAGGGGGACGACGGCACCACCAGCCTCTGGTACGGCGGGCGGGTGGCGAAGACCGACGCCCGCACCGAGGCCTACGGCTCGATCGACGAGGCCAACTCCGCGCTCGGCGTCGCGCGATCCCTCTGCAAGCTCGACAACCAGGCGGACCTGAGCGCCACGATCCTCTCCCTGCAGCAGGACCTCTTCGTCGCCGGCGCCGAGCTCGCCACCGCCCCCAACGCCGCCGACCGCCTCCAGGACGGCGTCAGCCGCATCACCGAGGGGATGGTCGACGCGCTCGAAGTCGACATCGACCGCTTCATGAACCAGGTGGATCTCCCGCCCCACTTCGTGATCCCCGGCGGCACGGAGCTCTCGGCCGCGCTGGACGTCGCCCGGACCGCGATCAGGCGGGCGGAGCGACGGGTCGTCGAGCTTCGCGACTCCGACGGCCTGGCGTCCGTCGCCGTCCTTCACTTCCTGAACCGGGCCTCCGACCTCGCCTTCGCGCTGGCGCGCTTCGCGGACGAGGAGAACCCACAGATCTTCGAGGGCCGGGAGGGCGCCTGATGCCGAGCGCGGTCGCCCGCCGGCGCCGGGGTTACGAGCACGAGATCGAGATCCGCCAGCACCGCCTGATCGCCGACGAGCCCGAGGAGAAGGGCGGCCGCGACCAGGGCCCGAAGCCGACGGAGCTGCTCGCCGCCTCGCTGGCGAGCTGCACGGCGATCACCCTCGAGATGTACGCCGATCGCAAGGAATGGGGCCTCGGCACGGTGGAGGTGTCGGTCGACTTCAGGGAGGCGACCACGGACGACCCGGCCTCCTTCGAGGTGTCGATCACGCTCGGCGCGGAGCTCAGCGAGGAGCACCAGGATCGCCTGCTCGTGATCGCCGGCAAGTGCCCGGTGCACAGGGCGCTCAAGGCCCAGGACGTCGTGATCCACGACTCGCTGGAGTTGATCGAGGAAGCCGAGGACGAGGACTGAGGGTGGACCTCGGTCTCAGCGGTCGCGCGTGCGTCGTGACCGGCGCCAGCCGTGGCATCGGCCGCGTCACCGCGCGCATGCTCTGCGCGGAGGGAGCGGACGTCCTCCTCATCGCGCGCACGGAGGACCAGCTGATCGAGGCGGCCGATGAGTGCGCCGCGGCCGGCGAGGCGGCCGGTGGCCGAGCCGAATCGCTGGTCGCCGACGTAGCCGAGCCCGAGGCCGCGGAGCTGATCGTGCGCGAAGCCAACGGCCGCCTCGGCCAGCTCGACGTCCTGGTCAACAACGCCGGCACCGCCCAATGGCGCGACCTTGACGAGGTGCCCGACGAGGACTGGTATTCCGCCTGGGAGCTGAACGTGATGGCCCCGATGCGGCTGATGCGCGCCGCGGCTCCGGGGATGCGCGAGCGCGGCTGGGGGCGGATCGTGAACGTCTCGAGCACCGCGGGCAAGCGGCCCTCGGCCTCGATGCCCGAGTACTCCGTGGCCAAGGCCGCGGAGCTCTCGCTCTCCCGCCTCTACGCCGACCGCTATGCCCCCCACGGCGTCCTGGTGAACGCGATCTGCCCGGGCCCGGTCAAGTCCGAGCTCTGGATGGGCGAGGGCGGCCTGCTCGATCAGTCGAAGGAGCAGGCGGGCCACGACAGCCGCGAGAAAGCGCTCGAGACGGCGGGAGCGAAGCGGCCGATCGGCCGCCTCGCCGAGCCCGACGAGATCGCCGGCGCGATCGTCTTCCTCTGCTCGGAGCGGGCCTCCTACACGACGGGCGCGGCCTGGAGCGTCGATGGCGGAACGGTCCAGGTCATCATCTGATCTGGGCTCGCTCCTGCTGGACCCGGCCGAGGCCGCGGAGCTCGAGGCGCACGGCCGCACCGAGGCGGCCGTCCTGGTCCCCATCTACGGTTGGCCGGAGCTCCCCGGCCTGGTCCTGACCGAGCGCCGCTCCGACCTGAAGCGCCACGCCGGCGAGATCTCCTTCCCCGGCGGGCGCCGCGAAGGGGACGAAGAGCTGATGCGGACCGCGCTCCGCGAGGCGGAGGAGGAGATCGGCCTCTCGCCGGACAACGTCGAGGTGGTCGGCGCGCTGCCGCCCATCGGAACCTTCGTCACCAACTACAAGATCAGCCCCTTCGTCGGACTGATCGGGGAGGGCATGCGCTTCGAGCCGAACCCGACGGAGGTCGAGAGCGTCCTGGTCGCCTCGCTCGAGGACATCGCCGCCGGCTACGAGAGGCGCCGGCTCGTGCGGCGCGGCGTCCCGATCAAGACCGACACCTACCTGGTCGGCGGCAAGCTGATCTGGGGAGCGACGGCCCGGATCCTCGCAATGCTGTTCGAGCGCCTCGACGATCGAGACCGCAAACGGAGGTGATGCCGATGTCAGAGGAGAACAAGCAGACGACCAGACGTCTGCTGGAGGAGCTCTTCGAGCGGGGTGACATGGACGCAGCCGACGGGCTGGTCCATCCCGACTTCATAAATCACGAGGCGCCGCCCGGCAGTCCTCAGGGGCCTGAGGGCCTGAAGGAGACGGTCACCTGGCTGCGCGAGCTCTGGGGGCCGATGCGCTTCGAGATCGAGGACGAGATCTGCGAGGGGGACAAGGTCGTGGCGCGCGTGGTCATGCACGGCAAGCACGTCGGCGAGTTCCTCGGCAAGGCCCCGACGGGCGAGGAGTTCGCCACGAAGCAGATCCACATCTGGCGGCTCGAGGACGGCAGGGTGATCGAGCACTGGTCCGTGCGCGACGATCTCGGCCAGGCCCTGCAGCTCGGGCTGCTCGGCTGACCGATGAGTTTCGAAGAGGGAGGAGGTCTTTAGCGACATGAGCAAGGTGAGAGCCGAAATCTCGATTTCCCTGGACGGCTACGGCGCCGGCCCGAACGAATCTCACGAGAACCCGCTCGGCGAGGGCGGCGAGGGGCTTCACGACTGGGTGGTCGGCCTGAAGGCGTGGCGCGAGCCGCACGGCATGGAGGGCGGCGAGGTCAACGTGAGCTCCAAGATCTTCGAGGAGGCCAACGCGAACGTCGGCGCCGAGATCATGGGGCGCGGCAAGTTCGGGCCCCCCGAGGGTGGTCATTGGGACGAGTCATGGCAGGGCTGGTGGGGCGAGGATCCGCCCTTCCACAAGCCGGTCTTTGTCCTGACACACCACGAGCGCGAACCGCTGACGCTGTCCGGCACCACCTTCACCTTCGTCACCGACGGGATCGAGTCGGCTCTCGCTCAGGCCAAGGAGGCCGCCGGCGAGGCGGACGTCTTCCTCGGCGGCGGCCCCGACAGCATCAACCAGTACCTGGCGGCGGGACTGGTCGACGAGGTCGACCTCCACGTCGCTCCGATCCTGCTGGGCGGAGGCAAGCGCCTCCTGGAGGGGGTCGGTCCGGATCTGAAGCTTGAACAGCTCCGCGCGGTCGAGGCACCCGGGGTCGCGCACCTCAAGTACCGCGTCGTGAAGTGAGCGGGGCGGCCGGCCCACCGACGCCGGCCGGCCGCCCCATCGCTGTATGCGAGGGCGCGCGTAAGCGCGACCCGTTTAGCTCTGGTCTTTCTCGATCGGGACGTCGACGAGGTTGCCCCACTCGGTCCAGGAGCCGTCGTAGTTCTTGACGTCGCCCTGGCCGAGAAGCTCATGGAGCACGAACCAGGTGTGCGCCGAGCGCTCGCCGATCCGGCAGTAGGCGATGATCGACGTGCCGTTCTCGATCACGCCCTTGCCCTGATAGAGCTCGCGCAGCTCGTCCGCGGACTTGAAGGTCCCGTCCTCGTTCACGGCCTGCGCCCAGGGCACCGACGCGGCGCCCGGGATGTGGCCGCCACGCTGCGCGCCCTCCTGCTCGTACCCGGCCATCGAGACGAGCTCGCCGGAGAACTCCTGCGGGCTGCGCACGTCGACCAGCTTGGTGTCGCTCTCCAGTGAGCCGAGCACCTCGTCGCGCTTCGCACGGATCCCCTCATCGCCCGGCTTCGCCTCGAAGCTCGTCTCGGCATGGGAGGGGACGTCGGTGCTGGTCGGGCGGTCCTCGGCGATCCACTTCTCGCGCGGGCCGTTGATCAGCTTGACCTTGTCGTGGCCGTAATAGCGGAAGTACCAGTAGGTGTAGGCGGCGAACCAGTTGTTGCGGTCGCCGTAGAGGAGGACCGTGTGGTCGTTCGAGATGCCGTGGCTGCCCATCAGCTTCCCGAACTCCTCCGGGCCGAGGAAGTCCCGCTTCACCTGGTCCTGGAGGTCGGTCTTCCAGTCGAAGCCGATCGCTCCGGGGATGTGGGCCTC
>DATBHQ010000071.1:0-8033 GCA_036557385.1 Solirubrobacterales bacterium
CGGCATGCAGAACTCGGAGAACATCCTGGCGATCAACAAGGACCAGAACGCGCCGATCTTCGAGTTCTCGGACCTCGGCGTGGTGGGCGACCTGCACAAGATCGTCCCCAAGCTGACCGAGGCGATCAAGGCCAAGAAGGGGGGCTGATGCCCGCAGTGAAGCCGGCGGAGTTTCCTCCGCCGTTTAATCCGGCGGACTACGTCGGGCCCCCGACCGACGCGCCCGAGGAGCGCCTCGAGGCCGGCATCGTCATCGTCGGGGGAGGCCCGGCCGGGCTCGCCTGCGCCAACCGCGTCCTGCAGCTGCTGGAAGGCGAGCCGGGGCTGACCGAGAAGCTCGGCGAGATCCCGGTGGCGGTGATCGAGAAGGGCAAGGCCTGCGGCGCCCACAACGTCTCCGGGGCGAACCTGGTGCCGTCGGCGATGGAGAAGCTGTTTCCCGACCTCGACCCCGACGATTGGCCCGTCTACCAGAAGGTCGAGAAGGACGCCGTCTATCTCCTGACCAAGAGGATGGCGATCCCGCTGAAGCCACCGCCGCCGAATTTCCGGAACCACGGCAACTACGTCACCTCGGTCGCGAAGCTCTCGCGCTTCCTCGCGGAGAAGGCCGAGGAGGCCGGCGCCTACATCCTCACCGAGACCGTGGCCGACAAGCTGCTGGTCGAGGACAGGATCGTGCGCGGCATTCGCTCCGGCGACAAGGGCCGCGGCCGTGACGGCGAGGAGCTGGGGAACTTCGAGCCCGGGTCCGACCTGATGGCGAAGGCCACGGTCCTGGCCGAGGGGACCGTGAGCCACCTGACGCAGTGCGCCATCGACTACTTCGACCTCGCCGGCGATCCGATGAGGTGGGAGATCGGCGTCAAGGAGGTCTGGAAGGTGCCCGAGCCGCTCGACCGGGTGATCCACACGATGAACTGGCCACTTCGTGGGCGCCCGAAGTACAACGAGTTCGGCGGCAGCTTCATCTACCCGATGGGGGAGGACAAGCTCACGATCGGCATGGTCGTCGGGCTCGACACCACCGACGCGACCTTCTCCTGCCACGACGCGCTGCAGCAGCTGAAGACCCACAAGTTCATCCGCAAGCTGCTCGAGGGCGGCGAGCGGATCGGCTGGGGGGCGAAGACGATCCCGTCGGGCGGCTACTGGACGATGCCGCGGCGGCTGTCGGTGCCCGGCATGGTGATGGCCGGCGACAACGTCTCGATGGTGAACGTCCCGTACCTGAAGGGGATCCACTACGCGATGCACGCCGGGATGTACGCGGCGGAGGCGATCGTCGAGGCCCTGAAGAAGGACTCCATCAACTTCGAGGAGTACGAGCGCAGCGTGAAGGGGTCGGTGATCGAGAAGGACCTCTATCGCTCCCGGAACGTGCGCCAGTACGGCGACAAGGGGTTCGTGGCCTTCGGCGGCATCGCCAATGCCTGGCTGCTCTCCCGCGGCGCCTTCCCGCCCGGCCACAAGAAGGTCGAGCCCGATACCGAGGTCGACGTGGAGATGGAAGGCGCGGCGGCCAAGTACCCCGAGCCCGACAACAAGTACATCTTCGACAAGCTCAGCTCGGTCTTCCTCTCGGGGAACGCGACCCGCGATGACGCCCCGAACCACATCCGGATCCAGAACCGCGTCCCGAAGGAGGTCGCGCAGACCTGGGTCTCGATGTGCCCCGCACAGGTCTACGAGATCCCCGAGGAGCAGCTCGAGTCGGGTGCCGAGACCGTCGACGTCCACGTGACGGCCTCGAACTGCGTGCAGTGCGGCGCGATCACCGCCAAGGGCGGCCGGCTGACCTTGCCCGAGGGCGGCGACGGCCCCCTCTACCAGGAAACGTAGTCCGGCTTCGCCATAAGACCGCGACGGCAGCGGCCGCGCCCCATAACTGCCCGGGGCTTCGCCCCTCGCTCATGGTGAAGCGGCCTGGCCGTCGCTAGGCTGATTTATGCTCGCCCGGATGCCCGACCGCCGCAGCCAGACGCTCGAGCGTGAGCTGCTCGAGTTCGCCCCGGACGCGGTGGTCGGGGTGGACGAGCAGGGCGAGATCAAGCTCGTCAACTCACGCACGGAAGCCGTTTTCGGATACGCGCGGGACGAGCTGATCGGGCAGGCCGTCGAGATGCTGGTCCCCGGCGCGGCTCGGCCCGACCACATCATGCACCGGGATCGCTACTTCGACTCGCCGCGCGCCAGGCCGATGGGCGCGGGACTCGACCTCTACGCCCGCCGCAAGGACGGCACCGACTTCCCGTGCGAGATCTCGCTCTCGGTCGTCGCCGCGGACGGCGGGATGATGGCCCTCGCCGCCATCCGCGACATCACCGAGCAGCGCCGCGACCGAGATGATCTGCGCCGGGCGGTGAGGCGCCTGCAGGCCGCGACCGAGGTCGCGATCGCGGTGGGAGGGGAGACCGACCTGGAGCGTGTGCTCGACGCGATCGTGGAGCGCGGCCGGGCGCTCGTGGAGGCGCGGGCGCTGATCATCCTGCTCCGCGAGGGAGAGGAGATGGTGGTGGCGGCGACCGCGGCGGTCGCCGGCGGGCTCGATCCGAAGGTCGGCGCGCTTCGGTTCGACATGGATGAGGCTTCCGACGAAGTCCTGCTCGGCCGCTTCAGGGGAGCTGACCTGGGAGTTAACGAGACCGGGCGTGCGCTGATCGCGCCGCTCCTCTTCCGAGGCCAGTCGCTCGGCCTGGTGGTTGCGCTCGACCGGGTCGGGGATCCCGGGCATTTCGATGACGAGCACCAGCGGACCCTGGAGGCGTTCGCCGCCAGCGCTGCGACGGGGGTGGCGACCGCGAGGTCGATGGCGGAGGAGCGGCTGCAGAACACGATCGACGCGGCCGAGCAGGAGCGCGGGCGCTGGGCCCGCGAGCTGCATGACGAGACGCTCCAGTCCCTGGCTGTTCTCCGCATGCGGCTCGCCTCCGCCCTTCGCGAGGAGTCGCCGGATGATCTGCAGCTGACCGGCCAGGAGGCCGTCGCGCAGATCGACGACGAGATCGTCAAGCTGCGCCGGCTGATCACCGAGCTGCGCCCCGCCTCGCTCGACACCATCGGCCTCGAGGCCGCGCTGTACGCCCTCGCGCAGCAGCATCAACAGGTCGGAGAAATCCGAATCGACTGTGAGTTCGAGCTCTCGCGGGAGGCGGAGGAGCGCCCGGCGCCGCTCCTCGAGACGGCGGTCTACCGGCTCGTGCAGGAGGCGCTCAACAACGTCTCCAAGCACTCGATGGCGAAGAGCGCGAGGCTCGAGGTGCGGGAGCTCCCCAGCCACATAGAGCTGGAGGTCTCGGACGATGGCGTCGGCTTCGAGCCGAACCTGGTGCGCGAGGGATTCGGCCTGGTCGGGATGCGCGAGCGGGTGGCGCTGCTGGGGGGCAGCCTGCGCTTCGACTCGGTCCCCGGCTCGGGGACGACGATCAGGGCCGAGATCCCGCTGAGCCCCTCGGGCGAGGAAACCTAGACGTCGATCAGGCCGCGGTCGATCGCGTACCGCACCAGCTCCGAGCGCGTGGTCATGGCCAGCTTCTGCTGGATGTGGGCGCGGTGTGACTCGACCGTGCGGACGCTCAGGTAGAGCTGCTCGGCGATCTCGTTGTTCGTGTGGCCGAGCGCGATCAGCCGGAGCACCTCCAGCTCGCGCTCGGAGAGGTCGTCGGGCGACGCCGCGTCGGGCTCGGCGGCCAGGCGAGCCCCGAGCTCGGGCTGCAGATAGGTGCGTCCCTCGGCCGCCATCCGCACGGCCTTGACCAGCTCCTCGCTCGCCGCCTCCTTGAGGATGTAACCGAGGACGCCGGCCTGGAGGGCCTCCCGGGCGAAGGCGGTCTCATCCTGCATCGTCAGGACGACGATCTCGGTGTCGGGCGACTGCTCGCGGATCGAGGGGATCGCTGCCAATCCGGACCCGCCGGGCATGTTGATGTCGAGGATCAGGACCTTCGGGCGATGCCCGCTGACGTAGCGAGCGGCGGAGTCCGCGTCGCCCGCCTCGGCGACGACCTCGATGTCGGACTCACGCTCGAGCATCAGGCGAAGCGCGCTGCGGACCACGGCGTGATCGTCAGCGAGGACCACAGAGATCATCTCTCCCGTTTCCTGTCCCCCTGTGGCGGACACCGCCGTACCTTAAACCCGCGCGCGGCCCGCATGAGACACAAGGGGCGCGCAGCGCAACTCGCTGCCCGGTAGGCGGTTTTGGGTACGTGGGGTTGGGTCGACAGCGAGCTGGGAGCCGCCGCGTCACCGGCGCCCTGCTGATCGCCGGGTTGCTGTGCGTGGCCGTGGCACTGGCACCCGGGGGAAGCGAGGCGAAGAAGCACAAGAAGGCGAAGCAGGCGCGCCCGAACATCGTGCTGATCATGGATGACGATCAGTCGATCAACCTGCAGCGGTTCCTGACCAAGACGAACGCGGCGATCGGGGCGAAGGGCGTGACCTTCGACAACTCCTTCGTCAACTACTCGCTCTGCTGCCCCTCGCGGGCGACCATGCTGACGGGCCAGTACACGCACAACAACGGCGTGCGCGGCAACCAACCGCCCACCGGCGGCTACGACAAGCTCCGGCCGACGATGGGCAACACACTGGGGGTCTGGCTGCAGCGCGCGGGCTACTACACCACGCACATCGGCAAGTTCCTGAACGGCTACGGCAGGGATGTGCCGGACACCGAGGTTCCGCCAGGCTGGAACGAGTGGTACGGATCGCTCGACAAGCCGGACGGCTTCGCGGGGGGCACCTACACCGCCTACGGCTACACGCTCAACGAGAACGGGCGGATCGTGCACTACGGCTCGACCCCCGGCGCGGTGGATCCGGCGACCTACCAGACCGACGTGTACTCGCAGAAGGCGGCCGACTTCATTCGGCGGCGGGCACCGAGCAAGAAGCCCTTCTACCTCTCGGTCGCGCCGCGGGACCCGCACTCCGAGGCCGCCGGGTGCAACTGCGCCGGTGACAACCCGCGGGCCGCACCGCGCTACGAGGGGGCGCTGGACGGGCTGACCGCTCCGCGGGACCCGAGCTTCAACGAGGCCGATGTCTCCGACAAGCCCTCGCCCATCAAGAACCTGACGCTCATGAACCAGACGCAGATCGGCCAGGTCGATGCTCGCTTCCGGGCCCGCGCCGAGGCCGTGCTCGGCGTCGACGACCTCGTCCAGAACGTGGTCAGCACGCTGAAGGCGAGCGGCGAGCTGAAGAACACGGTGCTGATCTTCACCTCGGACAACGGCTTCTTCCACGGTGAGCATCGCGTCCGGCAGGGCAAGGTGCGGGTCTACGAGCCCTCGATCCGCGTCCCGCTCGAGATCCGCGCGCCCGGGATGGCGAAGGGCGTGCATCGAAAGCAGCCGGTCGGGAACGTGGATCTCGCGCCGACGATCCTCGACTTCGCGAATGCGAAGCCGGGCCGTAAGGAGGACGGCATGTCGCTCGTGCCGATCATGAAGGGCAAGCGGGACTTCCCCGGCCGGGCGCTGGACCTCGAGACCTACTTCACGCCGGACGACCTGGAGGATCCCGAGGATCCCCCGACCAACTACCAGGGCGTGCGTACCGACCGCTACCTCTACGCGGTCTACGGCAACGGCGAGCGGGAGCTCTACGACCTGCGAAGCGACCCGTTCGAGCTCCAGAACCAGGCGGGCAACCCGATCTACGCCACCGTGCAGAACGCGCTACAGCGCCTGCTCTCCTCGGAGGCCGTGTGCGCCGGGAAGCGGTGCCGGGCGCGGCCCAAGGTGAAGCTCAAGGCGCGCTGCACGAGCGCCAAGGTCGCCGGCAAGGGCAAGCCGCAGGAGGCGACGTTCTACCTGCGCGGCAAGAAGGTCAAGCGGGACCGGAAGGCGCCGATCCGGGCGCGGCTGCCCCACCCGTCCTCAGGGCAGAAGCTGGAGGCGGTGGTGAGCTCCCTCGACGGCCGGATCGTCACGCTGAAGCGGACGCTTCACTGCTGATCAGCTCGGCCAGCCGCTCGGGCTGGTCCTCCGAGACGAAGGTGTAGGAATCCTCAATCAGCTCGAGCCTCGCTCCCTGGATCGTGGCCGCCAGCCTCTCGGCGAAGGGCAGCTTGAAGAAGCGGTCCTCCGAAGCCCAGGCGAGCAGCGCCGGCCGGTCGAAGCTGCGCAGCTTCTCGGCCGCCTCGAGCGTGTAGCGGGGATCGATTCCCCTCAGAACCTTGACGGTGTCGCGGCGGATCGCCCGGTCGGACAGGTAGGGATCGACCCATTCCCGGGTCGGAGCCGCGGCCAGGTCGTGCTTGATCAGCCCGCCGTAGGCGTTCGGCAGCCGCCGCATCGGTGCGAACCGCATGCCCTGCATCGATGCGGTGAGCAGCGGGGGCACCCGCGCCGCCCACTGCATCGGCCGGAAGGCCGGCGGCAGGAAGTTCTCGAACGCGTCGCAGTTGGTGAGCACCAGGCGCCCGATGCGCTCCGGGTGGTTGGCGGCCGTGATCTGGGAGATCGCGCCACCGGTGTCGTTGGCCACGAGGACGACGTCCTCGAGGTTCAGGGCCTCGAGGAAGTCGGCGACGAGGCGTGCGAGCCCCGGCGGAGAGAGATCGGCGTCCGGGCTCATCGCGGTGCGGTGCGATCCCAGCGGGAGGTCGGGGACGATGCAGCGGAACCGATCCTCCAGCAGCGGCGTCACCTTGCGCCAGAGCAGCCCGTCGACCAGGAGGCCGTGCGCGAAGACGATCGGCGGGCCGTCGCCCGACTCGCGGTAGCTGATCGTTCCCTGTTGGAGCTTCGCCTCGCTCATGTCGGCCTCCTCAGGCTATGCAGTTGGGAGCGGATGAATCTGGGCCAGCTCCGCGGGCTTGCGGCGACCGTCTTCAGCAGCGGGGCGGGGTCGAGGTAGGCGACCCGCTCATACGCCCTGCCGTCGCGGAGCTTGACCCGGTCGCATGTCCGCATGGTGAAGGGCCGCCGGCCCACAGTTCCCTCGAGGCGGAGCTCGATGTAGACCGCGTCTCCCGACGCCGCCCAGCCCTCGACCGTGCCGTGCAGATTCGGCACCAGGTCGAAGAGCGGGCGCGCGAACTCCTCGCGGAAGGCCTTGGTTCCGACGGTGGGGCGGAGGTTCGGCTGGATCATCCGGACCTCCGGGTCGAACCAGGGGTCGAAGTGGTCGCAGAAGGCGTCCGCGTCGACCGGGTTGGCCCAGCCCTCCGCGAACATCGCGACCCAATCGGCGGCGGCGGTCGTGTCCTCGGCCGTGGCGGCCATCACTCGCCCCCGAGCTGGCGCTGCATCTCCAGCGAGTCGATGTAGGTCTGCTTGCTCGCGACGAGGCCGTCGCGGACCTCGATCACGTCGACGCAGTCGATCTCGATGCGGGAGCCGCTCTCGCCGAGGGCCTCGCCCTCGACCTCGATCGGCTGCGCCACCGTCCCGCTCATGACGGATTCCAGGACCCAGTGGTCGGCGCCGACGTGCAGGGCGCGCTCGGCGAAGTCGATGTCGGGGAGGAGGGCCAGGTAGCCGGCGAACGCCTCCCGGACCGCGTCCCTGCCCTCGGCGGGCTCGCTGCCGGCCGCGTGGGCGACGAAGAGGGTGTCGTCGGAGTGCAGCTCCATGATCGCGTCGAGGTCCTGGCTGTTCCAGGCCTCGCCGTAACGGTCGGCGAGCTCGCGGATCTCGGTGGTTTCCTCGGTCTGGGTTGTCACGGGCGGCCTCCTCGGGGGGTTGAGGTTCGCATACAGGCTGTATGCATATCACCTACAGGCTGTATGTCAATGTGAGCGCCGCCACACATGGTGCGCCGCTCCTCTCGGTCGCCGGCGGTGTTCCGATGCCTGGCTAGACTTGAACGCGATGAAGACCGACATCCATCCCGAATACGTCCTCTCGCACGTCCACTGCTCGTGCGGGAACGACTTCTACACCCGCTCCACGAAGCCCGAGCTTCACGTGGAGATCTGCTCGCAGTGCCACCCCTTCTATACGGGCAAGCAGAAGCTGGTTGACACCGGCGGCCGCGTCGAGCGGTTCCGCCGCCGTGCGGCCAAGCGCGCCCGTTGAGCC
>DATBHQ010000072.1:0-13756 GCA_036557385.1 Solirubrobacterales bacterium
GCCGATGACGCGCTACCGGCACCTGGTCACGGACGACAACCGCAAGTGGTGGACGCTCGGAGCGATGTGCTTCGCGCTGTTCATGGTCATGCTCGACAACACCGTCGTCAACGTGGCGCTGCCGTCGATCCAGCGCGAGATCCACGCACAGATCTCGGCCCTCGAGTGGGTCATCAACGGCTACACGCTGACGTTCGCCGTGCTGATCGCCACCGGTGGCCGCCTCGGCGACATCTTCGGCCGCCGGCTGATGTTCCTCACCGGCGTGATCATCTTCGCGGTCACCTCCGCGACCGCTGGGTTCGCGCAGGACCCGGCGATGCTGATCGGCAGCCGCGCGATCCAGGGGATCGGCGCAGCGCTGATGATGCCGGCGACCCTCTCGATCATCACCCACGCCTTCCCCGCCGCCGAGCGCGGCAAGGCGATCGGGACCTGGGCGGGCGTATCCGCCCTGGCCCTCTCGATCGGACCGGTGATCGGCGGCTTCCTCACCGAGTACGTCAGCTGGAGGGCGATCTTCTTCATCAACCTCCCCGTCGCCGTCGGCGCCGTGGCCGCGACCGTCTTCGCCGTGACGGAGTCCCGTGACGAGACGGTCGACCGCAAGGTCGACTACCCGGGCGTGATCGCCCTCACGCTCAGCCTCACGGCGATCGTCCTGGCGCTGATCGAAGGCAACAGCTGGGGCTGGGGCTCGACCCCCATCCTCGGGCTCCTGATCGGCGGCGCCATCGGGCTCGCCGCCTTCGTCGCGATCGAGCTTCGGGTGTCGGCGCCGATGGTCGAGTTCGCGCTCTTCCGGACCCGGCAGTTCATCGGCACCAACATGGTCGCCTTCATCGTCACCTTCGCCATGATGGGGACCTTCTTCTTCATGGCGCTGTACATGCAGGACATCCTCGGCTACAGCGCACTGGAGGCGGGGGTCCGGTTCCTGCCGACCACGATGGTGATCGCCGTCGTGGCGCCGATCTCGGGCCGGCTCGCTGACCGTCTCGGCCCCGCCACGCCGATGAGCGTCGGCCTGGCGATCCTGGGCGTCTCCATGTTCATGTTCGCCGGCATCAGCCCGAGTACCACCTACGGCGGGCTGATCATCCCGTTCATTTTGATGGGCTTCGGGATCGCCCTGATCATGTCGCCGATGTCGACCGCGGCCATGAACGCGGTGAGCGTCCAGAAGTCCGGCGTCGCCTCCGGCGTCCTGCAGATGTCCCGCATGATCGGGGCCTCGGTCGGCGTCGCCGCGACGGGCGCGATCTTCCAGTCGCAGCTCGGCAGCGGATTCGACCCGGGACAGCTCGCGACCGCGCCTGACCAGGCTCGCGCGACCTTCGTCGACGCCCTCGGCAGCGCGATGCTGCTGGCCGGGTTCGTGGTGGTCGCCGGCCTGGCAGTAGCGCTCACTCTGGTCCGCGGGGCCCGCGCCAAGCGCGGCCAGGCCCCCGTCCCCTCCGACGAGGGCTCCGGGGCCGCTACGCCGCTCTCAGCAGGCGCTCGGGCTCGCTGAGCCCCAGCGCGGGCCAGCGCTCGGGCGAGGCCAGTTCGAGGTGGGGAAGCATCTCCACCTGAACCGAGCCGAGCTGGGCGATCGTCTCGCGGTTGGAGACCTCGAGGAGCGAGGGCGTCTCGGGCCAGGGATTGAGGACCACGGCGCCGACCTCGAGGCCGGCGCCGCGCACCGCCTCGATCGTGAGCAGGGTGTGGTTGATCGTCCCCAGGACCGGCGGCGCGACGATCACCACGGGCATGGCCAGGTCGCGTGCCAGATCGCGGACGAGGTAGTCCGGCGTCAGCGGCACCAGGAAGCCGCCCACCCCTTCGCAGATCAGCAGGTCCGAGTCCCCCGTGGCCTCCAGCGCCCCGCCGCGCAGGCGGTCCGGGTCGATCGGCTCGCCCGCGAGCTCGGCGGCGAGGTGGGGGGACGTCGGCGGTCCGTACCGATAGGGCGCCACCTCGTCGTCTCCCTGGGCCGAGCCCGAGGCAAGGCGCAGGAGGACGTGGTCGGGAAGCTCGGCTGCGGCCTCCCAGGTCTCGGGTCGCAGGGGATACTCGTCCAGGCCGCTGACCGCCGGCTTGAAGACCGCGACCCGCGCTCCGGCCACCCGCGCCGTTCGAGCCATCACCGCGGCGACCACGGTCTTGCCGACCTCGGTGCCGGTGCCGGTGATGAAGGCGCCGCGCATCAGGCGGCCGCCCGGAGCGCCGGTTGCCTGTTTCGCACGGCCGCCCCGATCAGCCTCGCCGCGCGTCGAAGGTCGGTGATCCGATGGGTCGCCATGGCGGTGAGGCGGAGCCGGCAGGTCCCCGGCGGCACCGTCGGCGGACGGATGGCCTGGGCGAAGACGCCTTCAGCGAGCAGCCGCTCGCAGAGCGCCATCGCGTCGTCCGCCTCGCCCACGACCAGCGGCACGATCTGGGTCTCGGACCCGATCGGCTGGAGGCCCTCGGAACGCAGGCCCTCGCGCAGAGCCGCCGCATTGGCGCGCAGCCGCTCGACGCGCTCCGGTTGCTCGGTCAGCAGCTCGAGCGCCGCCCGGGCGGCCGCGACCACGGGAGGCGGTGGGGCCGTGGAGAAGATGAACGGCCGAGCGGAGTTGACCAGGTAGTCCACGAGCTCGGCCGTACCGCAGACGTAGGCGCCGTAGCCGCCGAGCGCCTTGCCGAGCGTCCCGACGACGACCACGTCCTCATCGCCGCTCAGTCTCGCGGCTGCGACGGAGCCCCGGCCGCCCGGACCGAGGCACCCGGTGGCATGGGCCTCGTCGACGAGCAGGCGGCAGCCGTGGCGTCTCGAGAGCTCTGCGAGCTCGGACAGCGGCGCGACGTCCCCGTCCATCGAGAAGACGCCGTCGGTGGCGATCAGCGAGGCTCGGCCGCTCGCCCGTCGCAGGCCCCAGGCGAGATGCTCGGTGTCCGCGTGGCGATAGACGAAGGTCTCCGCGCCCGCCAGCCGGCAGCCATCGATGATGCTGGCGTGGTTGAGCTCGTCCGAGAAGACGACCTCACCGCGCGGCGCCAGTGCCGCGATCGTTCCGGTGTTGGCGAGGTAGCCGGAGCCGAACAGCAGCGCCGCCTCGGTCCCCTCGAACTCCGCCAGCCTCGACTCGAGCTCCGCGTGGATCGACATCGAGCCCGAGATCAGCCGCGAGGCGCCGGCGCCGGTCCCGAGGCCGAGCGCCGCGTCCGCGGCGGCTTGCCGCAGCCGGGGATCGTCGGCCAGCCCGAGGTAGTTGTTCGAGCAGAGCAGCAGGACGGGATCGCCGTCGAGGAAGACCTCCGGGCCCTGCGGGCCCTCGATCAGGCGGAGCCGACGGCGCAGCCCCCTCGATTCGAGCTCCGCGAGTCGCTCCTCGATCTCGAGCACTAGTCGCCCCAGCCGGCGGGCTGGGGCTCCTTGTCGGAGGGCCGCGCCGGATAGGCGGGCACCTTGCCCTTCTTCTTCACCACCCGCAGCTGCGTGGAGGGATCCCAGAAGTTGGCGTCGGCCTGCCTGTCGATCAGCTCGTCGATCGGCGTGGCGGGCGCCTCGCCCTCGAGCCAGCCGGAGCGGTTGTCCGGTCGCGGGTTGGAGCCGTTGTCCGGCTGGCGGGCGACGTTCAGGCCGAGGTCCTCGAACATCTCCCGGTCCTCGGCGGGTTCGACGCCGAGCGTCGTGAGGAAGTTGCCCATCATCACGCCGTTCAGGCCGGCCTTGACCGCGAGCGGCGCCAGGTCCTGGAGGTTCTCGACGCGGCCGCCGCAGAGCCGGAAGAGGGCGTCGGGCAGGATCAGGCGGAAGATCGCCACCCACTTGACGACCTCCCAGGGGTCCATCAGCTCGCGGTCGCCGAACTTCGTGCCCACACGCGGGTTGAGCAGGTTGATGGGCACGGAGTCGGGGTTGATCTCGGCCAGCTCGAAGGCCATCTCGACCCGCTGCTCGGGCGTCTCGCCGAGGTTGAGGATGCCCCCCACGCAGGTCTCGAGCCCGGCCTCCTTGACGGCGTCGATCGTGCGCAGCCGGCCCTCGTAGCGCACGGTGGTGGAGACCTCGGGGTAGTACGAGCGGGCCGCCTCGACGTTGTGGTGGACGCGCTGGATGCCTGCCTCCTTCAGCTTTCTGGCGCGGTCGGCCGACATGTGGCCGATCGACGCGCAGCGCTTCAGGTTGGTGTGCTCGGAGACGAGCTTCGCGCCCTCCAGGACCTTCGCGAAGTCGCGCTTGGAGAGCCCCTGGCCCTGGGTGACCATGCAGAAGCGGTGCGCCCCCGCCGCTTCCGCCGCCTTGGCGTGCTCGAGGATCTGCTCGGGCTCCATCATCGCGTGCATCGGCGTGTCCGCCTCGGCGTAGCGGGACTGGGCACAGAAGCCGCAGTCCTCCGCGCAGCCGCCGGACTTGGCGTTGACCAGCGAGCACATGTCGGTCGAGTCGCCGAAGCGGTCCTGCCGCACCTCCCAGGCGCGCTCGACCAGATCGCCGATCTCGTCGTGGTCGGTCAGGGCGCCGAGCTCCAGCGCCTCCTCGAAGCCGATCAGGGGCGGCACGCTCGAAAACTTATGAGCGCGCCCGGACGCCTAGTGCGTGGCTAGTCCCAGCTGAAGTCCTCGACGATCTCGGCGTCGCCCTGGGCGCGCGGGCTGAACGCGAGAAACTCGAGCCCGTCGTCTCCGGCTTCGAACGAGCGGACGACCGAAGGCGCCACGCGGATCGCGTCGAGCTCTGCGATCTCCTTGATGTCGTCGTCGAGCTTGATCCGGCCTGAGCCGGAGACGACGACGTAGATCTCCTCCATCTCCTTGTGTCGATGGACGATCGGGTGGCGATTGCCCGGCTTCACCCGCTGGAGCGAGAGCCCGCTCTGCTCGGAATCGAGGTCGCCGTGGGCGAACCGCGCCTCCTGGACATCGCCGAGGCCCTGGCTCGCGGCCATATCCTCGACTTCCTTCAGGTTCTTGATCGTGTAGTCCATGTCAGGGAACCTACCCGGCGATGCAGGGACTATTCGCCGCGGCGGTCGCAGCACTCGTGATCGGTGCTTCCGCCCCCGGAGATGCCTCACCCGCTCCCGTCGGATCGGGCCCCCCGGACGACCAGCTCGCCGGCGCACGGGTGATCACCGGGTTCCCGGGCCACCAACCTCCGAAGGCCCTCCGCAGCATGATCTCCGCGGGCCAGATCTCCGGCGTGATCCTCTTCGACGGCAACGCCGGCAGCCGAGGCTCGGTCCGCCGCCTGACCGCGGAGCTCCAGTCGATCCCGCGGCCGGCCGGCAGTCCACCGCTGTTGATCGCGGTCGACCAGGAGGGCGGTCTGGTCCGGCGGCTGCCCGGCCCCCCGAAGCCCTCGGCGAGGTCCATCGGCGCCCGTGGCCCCGGTGTGGCGACGAAGGTCGGTCGCGCGACGGGGAAGAGCCTGCGGTCGTTGGGGGTCAACGTGGACCTCGCGCCGGTGCTCGACCTGGGCCGCCCCGGACGGGCGATCTTCGAGGAGGGACGGACCTTCGCGCGCAAGCCGGGTGCGGTCTCCCGGATCGGCGTGGGCTTCGGGCGAGGGCTGGCCGCCGGCGGCGTGGCCGCGACGGCCAAGCACTTCCCCGGCCTCGGTGCCGCGCGCGTCAACACCGACGACGCCGTGCAGAGGATCCGCCTGCCGGCGAAGAAGCTGAGGCGAGCGGATGAGCGGCCCTACGCGAGCTTCACCCAGGCTGGCGGCGCGATGGTGATGTTGAGCACGGCGATCTATCCGGCGCTCTCCAGGAAGCCCGCCGCTCTCTCCCGCGCGATCGCCACCGGCGAGCTCCGGGACCGGCTCGGTTTCGAGGGGGTCTCGATCACCGATGCGCTCGGCACGGTCTCGGCACGCGTGGTGGGCGGTCCCGCGAAGACTGCGATCGCCGCCGCCCGCGCCGGAACCGACCTCGTGCTCTACACGGATCTGCGATCTGCCGCCAGCGCCCAGCGCGCCCTGGAAAGAGCACTCGCCGCAGGCTCGCTCGATCGCTCGGAGTTCGAGGCGTCGGCGAGCCGCGTCATGGGCCTGCGCGCCGGCCTGCCCCGCTAGGAGCAGGCCGGCTCAGGCCGTAGATCAGTAGCGCCCGACGGAGAGCCGCTGGCGCACCTGGTTCAGCCAGGTGGCGTCCGGCGTCGTCGCGCGAGCCCTGGCCGCCTCGGCCGGAGGCAGCTCGGGCCTGCCGGCGGTGAACAGCCAGGCGTTGAACAGGTCATCGAGCTGTTGACCCGAGACCTGCTCGGCGAGCGCGATGAACTGCGGCGTGGTGCCGTTGCCGCCGCTCTTGCTGGCATGCCAGGCGCGAATGATCGCGAAGAACGCGTCATCGCCGACCCGTTCGCGCAGCGCCTGGAGCGTCATCGCTCCCCGGACGTATTGCGAGTCGCCGAACAGGTCCTCGATGCCAGGATCGGCCACGACGACCTGCCAGAACGGGTCATCGGCGGGGATCGAGTCGTACGTCGCGCGGAAGGTCTCCGCCGGCGTCGCGCCACCGATGTGCTCCTCCCAGAGCCACTCGGCGTAGGTCGCGAATCCCTCGTTCAGCCAGATGTCCTGCCAGCGGCCGACAGCCACGTCGTCGCCGTACCACTGGTGGGCGAGCTCATGAACCACGACGCCGTCGTCGTTCACCGGATTGCCCTCGTTGTCGAGCCAGAACAGCTTCGAGTAGACCGGACGGGTCTGCGTCTCCAGGGCGAAGCCGAGATCGTCCTGGTTGGGCACGATCATCCCGACCGTCTTGAACGGATAGGGCCCGAACGCATTGGAGAGCATGTCCAGGATCTCGCCCTGGCGGGCCCTCGACTCCTCGATCTGGGCTCTCAGTCCGCCGGTGATCGCGGACGAGATCGCGTCGTAGCCGGGTAGCCCGGCATGGGTCCCCTCCGTGGTGTCCCAGTGCCCGATGTCGATGGTCGCCAGGTAGGAGGCCATCGGCTCGTTGGCGCGCCAGCTCCAGGTCACCTGCTTGCCCTTCTTCTTGAAACCGCGCAGGAAGCCGTTCGCGACGACCTCGTAGCCCTTCGGCACGGTGACGTCGAAGGCGTATGAGGCCTTGTCGAGCGGGTGGTCATTGACCGGGTACCAGCCCGCGGCGACCTCCGGCTGGCCGGCGACGGTGGCGCCCTCCGGGGTCGCCATGAAGCCGGTGCGAAGGTCCGTGCCCGGGATTGCGAATTCCTGCGGGACACCGTCATAGGTGGCGGTGACGCGGAAGGCTTTGTTCTTCTTCACGTCATCGCGCGGCACCACGGTCAATTCGTGGTCGGTGCGAGACCAGCCGGCCCGCTCGCCGTCCACCTTGACGCGGTGCAGGTCCATGCCGACGAAGTCCAGGTTGAAGCTGCACAGGCGCTGCGTGGAGCGCGCGAGCAGCGTCGCCTTGCCGTCGAGCCGATCCGTGGCCGGGTCGTAGGCGACCTTGAGCTTGTAGCGGGATACGTCGTATCCGCCGTTGCCGTAGGTCGGGTAGTACGTGTCGCCGATTCCTGAGGCGCCGGCGCAGTTGCGCGCCGCCCCAGCGGACGCCGGGATGGCTGCCGGGAGCATTGCTGCCCCGAGCACCACGAGACCGAGCGCCCAGGTCTTCCGTGCGTTCTTCATCATCGTTCCTCCTGTAAGCCGCCCCACGACGGCACGCTGATGAGGTCCTCCTTGGGCCGCCCCCTACCCGACGTGTTTCGGCGCTAAACGGATCGGGGGCGGTCTAGGCCGCTTCGTCCAACGCCTCGACCTCACGGGCCTCGGCGAGACGGTTGAGCCCCTTCTCCTCGAGCTTCTTGACCTCGCTCGGCTTCAGCTCGAGACGGCGGCCGGTCTCCCGGAGCGGGGTGGGCTCGTCCCCATTGATGCCGTAGCGCAGCTGGATCACCTTGCGCTCATCGTCGGGCAGGTCCTCCACGGCCTTGCGCAGAGCCTGGTCACGGAAGCTGAGAGCGACCTCTTCGGAGGGGCCGACGCGCTCGTCCCGCACGAACTCGCCCATCGCCGATCCATCCTCCTCGCCGACCGGGCGGTCGAGGCTGGTCACGACCCTCGTCAGGTCGCGGATCTCCTCGACCTGGGCCGGCTCGAGCTCGGCCTCCTTGGCGATCTCCTCGGTGGTCGGATCGCGGCCCAGCTTCGTCGCCAGCTCGCGCTCGGTCCGCATCACCTTCCGCTCGCGCTGGGCGACCTGGTTCGGCACGCGGATCGTGCGCTCCTTGGACTCCAGGGCGCGCTGGATCGCCTGGCGGATCCAGAACGTGGCGTAGGTGGAGAACTTGTAGCCCTTGCGCCAATCGAACTTCTCGGAGGCGCGGATCAGCCCCAGGATCCCCTCCTGGATCAGGTCCAGCAGGTTGAGGTCCTGGCGCATGTAGCGGCGGGCGTTCGAGACGACCAGCCTCAGGTTCGAGTTGATCAGGCGCTCCTTGGCCTCGAGGTCTCCGCGCTCGATCCGCTGCGCGAGCTCGATCTCCTCCTCCTTCGTCAGCAGCGGGTAGCGCCGCATCTCGTTGAAGAAGAGCTGCAGGGCGTCGGTGGTCTGCTCCGCGAGCTCTCCGTTGCGGTAGCCGGCGGGCTCCTCGGCGCTGCGGCCGCAATCGTCCTCGATCGAGAGCCCCGCGCCCTCGATGCGCTCATGCACCAGATCGCCCTCTTCCTCGGAGAGGTTCAGTTCCTGCACCAACGAGTCAACCTCCGAGAGATCGACGCACTCCGCCGGGCGGCCGGCCTCGATCAACGCCGAGACGCGCTCCTCGACGGCTGGGTCGAGCTCAACTGCTGTCGCTTCCATTTCCTCAGCCATGATTGCCTTCTATACAGGGTCGCAAACGAGGCTTGTTAGTGTGCTGCCCAGCGTCTGTCAGGGGGACGCGGACCGGCATCAAGCTGGGGCCGACAAGGAGGTCCGTTGAGAAGGGTCGCAAGCATCGTCACCGGGCGCCGAACCAAGTGGGTGATCCTCGTCATCTGGATCATCGCGCTGTTCGCCGTCTTCCCGCTCGGCTCCAAGCTCTCCGACAAGACGTCCGACGACACCCAGTCGTTCCTGCCCGCCAGCGCGGAGTCGACCAAGGTCGTCAAGAGCCTGGACAACGACTTCAACCAAGGTGAGACCGACGATGCGATCGTCGTCTACCAGCGCGATGGCGGGTTGACCGCGGCCGATAAGCAGAAGATCCGCGCGGACGCGCAGAAAATCCAAGCGGCCAAGAACGAGATCCACCTCGTCGGGCCCCCGCAGGTCCCGTTCACGCCCGGAGCCGCTCCGAACCTCGTCTCCAAGAACGGAGACGTCGCCACCGCCGTCTACACGACTCCCACCGACTTCGAGAACGAGTCCGACTGGGGGAAGGCGATTCGGGACATCACCCACGCCGACACGGCCGGAATGCAGGTGTTCGTCACCGGCGGGGTCGGCTTCTCCACCGATGCCCACGACGTCTTCGCGAACCTCGACGCCAAGCTGCTGATCTCCACCGTCGTGCTCGTGCTCGTCCTGCTGGGCGCGATCTATCGCTCGGTGCTGGTCGCCATCACCCCGCTGATCGTCGTCTTCTTCGCCTACACGCTCGCGCAGGCCTTCGTCTACCTGCTCGCCGAGTCGGGCGCGACCGTCTCCAGCAACGCGACCGGGATCCTGATCGTGCTGATGTTCGGCGTCGGGACCGACTACTGCCTCTTATTGGTCTCCCGCTACCGCGAGGAGCTCCGGCGGACCGAGGACAAGCACGACGCCATGGCGCGAGCGGTCAGGCGGGCGGGGCCGGCGATCCTGGCCAGCGGCTGCACCGTCGCGCTCGCGATGCTGGTGCTCACACTCGCCGACAACAAGGGCACGAGCTCGCTGGGCCCGGTGTTCGCGATCGGGGTGGCTTGCGCCCTTGTCGCCGGCCTCACTTTGTTGCCCACGCTCCTCACGATCTTCGGGCGCCGCGGATTCTGGCCCCGCGGGAGCATCGTCGCCTACGACCCGGAGCATCCCGCCGCGGGCGGCCAGGGGTTGTGGCGACGCTTCGGCGACAAGGTCCTGGAGCGCCCGGCGCGCGCGCTGATCGTCACCGGAGCCTTCTTCGTTGCCGGCACCTTCGGGCTCCTGGCCTACAAGGTGGATTACTCCACCACCAGCTTCTTCAAGCACTCGGTGGAATCCGTCGAGGGCTTCGACGTTTTGCGAGGCGCATTCCCGGCCGGGACGTTGGCGCCTACGACGGTGCTGGTGGAGAGCGATAGCGGTCCGGCCACCCCAGCCGTCGTCAGCGGCATCGCATCGAGGCTCGAAGCGGTTCCCGGGGTAGCGTCCGCGCGGGACACGGGCATTCGCTCCACCAACGGCCAGATCGGGCAGGTCGACGCGATCCTGAGCAAGGACCCGTTGGACAAGTCCGGCCTGGACATCGTGCCCCGCATGCGGGACGCGGTCGCGGATGTCCCGAATGCGACGGTCCTGGTTGGCGGTACCAGCGCGATCAACTACGACGTGGACCAGGCGAACCAGCACGACCTCGAGATCATCGCTCCGCTCGCTCTGCTGGTGATGGCGATCATCCTCGCGATCCTGCTGCAGGCGCTGGTGGCGCCGGTCGTGCTGCTCGCGAGCGTCGTCCTCTCCTTCGCCTGCACCCTGGGGATCTCGATCCTCTTCATCCGACACGTCGTGGGCGACGCCGGCTTCGACTCCTCGATCCCGATCTTCGCCTTCATCTTCCTGGTGGCGCTGGGGATCGACTACACGATCTTCCTGATGGCCCGTGTGCGTGAGGAAGCGCGCAGGTACGGGACGCGGGAGGGCATGCTGCGCGCCCTCTCGGCCACCGGACCGGTGATCACGAGCGCGGGGGTGATCCTCGCCGGGACCTTCTCGGTGCTGATGACGCTGCCGGTGAGCTTCACCTTCGATCTCGGCTTCATGGTGGCGCTCGGCATCCTGCTCGACACCTTCATCGTGCGGACCATCATGGTCCCGGCCGCCGTCGAGGTGATCGGGGACAAGATCTGGTGGCCGTCCACCGCGCGCGCCGGGGGCCGGCTCCGCGAGGAGACCGGCGAGCACGCCATCCCCGAGCCGACCGAGGCCTAGTAGCGGCGGGGCGCTAGCGCCCCTTCCAGACCGGCTTGCGCTTCTCCGCGAAGGCGGCCACGCCCTCGCGGAAGTCCTCCGAGCGGAAGCAGGACTCGCGCAGCTCGATCAGCTCGCGCTCCTGCTCCGGGGTCAGCCGCGCGTGCGAGCTGAGGGTGTCGATCGCATGCTTGTTGCCGCGCATCGAGAGCGGCGCGTTGGCGGCGATCCCGGCCGCGAGCTCGACCGCCGCTGACCCGAGCTCGTCGTCGCCCGCCAGCCGGTTGACCAGGCCGATCTCGGCCGCGCGCTCGGCCGTCACGTTGTCGCCGGTCAGGAAGAGCTCCTTGGTGCGGGGCACGCCGATGGCGTCGATGAACCGCTGCAGGCCCGTGTGGCCGTAGATCAGCCCCAGCTTCGCGGGCGGCATGCCCAGCTTGGCGCCTCGGGCGCAGATCCGGAGATCGCAGCACAGCGTCAGCTCCAGCGCGCCTCCGAGCGCATGGCCGTTGATCGCGCAGACGACCGGCCAGGGATGCGCGGCGACGGCGTCCAGCCCTCGCGCGAAGGGGTGGGCGACCAGCGACTCGGCCTCGGCCTCGAACTCGTCCTCGGAGAAGCCGCCGATGTCGTAGCCGGCCGAGAAGATCCCGCCGGCGCCCGTCAGGACCACGCAGCGAAGCTCGATGCCACGATCGAGCGCCGGCATCACCTCGGCGAGGGCGTTGAGGGTGTCGTGGTCGAGGGCGTTCCGCGAGCCGGGCCGGTTGAGCGTCAGCCGGGCGACCGCCTCAGCAGGTTCGTCCACGAGCAGCCTGCCCCCCGCAAACTCCATCAAGCCGCACGTCCTCCGCTTCGCGTCCGGGCGTGCGGCTGTCGCATAGTCAGAACTTATTCGAGGACGACCAGGACGTCGCCCTCGGAGACCGACTGGCCCTCCTCGACGCGGATCTCGGCGACCTTGCCGGGATCCTCGGCCTCGACCGGCATCTCCATCTTCATCGACTCGAGAATGACGACCGTGTCGCCCTCATCGACCTGGTCGCCCACGCCGACCTCGATCTTCCAGACGGTCCCGGTGATGTGAGCCTCTACGTCCGCCACGCGGCGGGGACAATATCCGGCGGTGATGAGGGAAAGCACGGCGGGGCGGGTTGTGATCGTGGCGGCACGCGACGAGGCCGAGAGGATCGGAGCGACCCTGGACGCGCTCTCCGAGGCCCTGCCCGGCGCTCGCCTGCTGGTCGCCGACGATGCCTCCGGCGACGAGACGGGGCAGATCGCGATGCAGAGGGGAGGCTGGGTGATCCGGCGGGGCCGACGGCACGGCAAGGGCGGGAGCATGAGCGCCGCGGCGCAGGCCGCGATCGGCGAGTTCGGCGACGATGCGATCGTGCTGCTCTGCGACGCAGACCTCGGCGAGAGCGCCGGGCGGCTGTCGAAGCTGGTCGACGCGGTGGAGCGCGGCGACTGCGATCTGGCGGTGGCGGCCTTCGCGGAGCCGCGTGGCGGCGGCTTCGGCCTGGCGGTCGGCTACGCGCGCCGAGCCGTGGAGAGAAGCTGCGGCGCGCGCCCGTCGGCCCCGCTCTCCGGCCAGCGCGCCATGCGCCTCTCGACCCTGCGGGACCTGGTCCCCTTCGCCGGAGGCTGGGGGATGGAGGCCGGGATGTCGATTGACGCGGGCCGGGCCGGATTCCGGATCGAGGAGATCGAGCTGCCGCTCGAGCACCGGGCCACGGGCCGCACTCCGGCGGGCTTCCTTCACCGCGCCCGGCAGCTGCGGGACATTCGCCGAGCCGTGCGGTCGAGATAGCGTCCGCGCCATGATCCTGGCGATCGACCAGGGGACCACCGGGACGACCTGCATCGTCTTCGACGAGGAGGGGCGCCCCCGCGGGCGCGCCTACAGCGAGTTCGAGCAGTACTTCCCCAAGCCCGGCTGGGTCGAGCACGACGCGGCCGAGATCTGGGAGGTGACCAGGAAGGTCGCGGTAGGCGCGCTCGCCGATGCGGGCGTGCAGGGGTCGGACCTGCGGGGGATCGGGATCACCAACCAGCGCGAGACCGTAGTCGCCTGGGACCCGAAGAGCGGCGAGCCCGTGCACCGCGCCCTGGTCTGGCAGGACCGCCGGACCGCGGCACGCTGCGACGAGCTGCGAGAGCAGGGCGATGAGGACCTGATCCGGCAACGGACCGGGCTGGTGATCGACCCGTACTTCTCGGGGACGAAGATCGAGTGGCTCATCCGGAACGCGGACCTGCCCGAGGGAACGGTCTTCGGGACGATCGACTCCTGGCTCGCCTTCAAGCTCACCGGGCGCCACCTGATCGACTACTCGAACGCGTCGCGGACGATGCTCTTCGACATCCGCGAGCTCCGCTGGGACGAGGAGCTCTGCGGCCTGCTCGGCGTCGATCCCGGATCCCTGCCGGAGCCGGTGCCCTCCTCGCAGGTGTACGGCACCACCTCGGTCTTCGGCGGTGAGGTCCCGGTGGCGGGCATCGCCGGGGACCAACAGGCCGCCCTCTTCGGCCAGGCCTGCCAGCGGCCCGGCGAGACGAAGAACACCTACGGTACGGGGAGCTTCGTGCTGCTCAACACCGGCGCCGAGGCGACCGAGCCGCGCGAGGGCCTGCTCACCACCGTCGCCTGGGGCATCGGGGAATCGGAGGTGGACTATGCGCTCGAGGCGGCCGTCTTCGTCACCGGCGCGGCG
>DATBHQ010000073.1:0-8567 GCA_036557385.1 Solirubrobacterales bacterium
AGGGCGACCGCCTCGGGACGCTGGTCGGCCGCCAGGTTCCAGGCCTGACGAGCCTCGTCCCAGTCGGAGTCGCTCGGCGTGGCGATCCGGCCGCGGATGGAAAGCTAAGAGATAGCCCCCACGGCGTCGGACACTAGTCCGCGCTCGCGCCCGATTGCATCCGTAATTTCCCGCGCCGGTCAGCCGGCGAACGCTAGGCGGGCTCGAGCGCCGCATCCGCCGGGATCTCGGCGACGCGGTCGAAGGCGACCCGGGCGAGCAGCCCGCCGGCGATCGCCGCGAGGCCGGCCATCACGAGGGCCGCGCGCGGATCGACGGCCTGCGAGAGCCAGCCGGAGAGCGGGCCGCCGATCGGCGTCGAGCCGAGGAAGACGATGGAGTAGAGCGCCATCACGCGGCCGCGCATGCTCGGCTCGGAAGCGAGCTGGAGCGAGGAGTTGACGCTCGCGGAAAGGGTCACGGTGGCGGCGCCGAGCGGCGCGAGCGCGGCGATCTCGAGTGCGAGGGTCGGCGCGCCGGCGGCGACCAGAGAGAGCAGCCCGAAGACAAGCGCGGCGCCGACCAGGAGCATCGGCGTGACCGACTCGCGGGCGCCGTTGATCAGGGCGCCGACGATCCCCCCAACGGCCATCGCGGCGAGCAGGGCGGCGTAGGTCGAGGGGCCGCCGTGGAAGGTGAAGTCGGCGAGCAGCGGAAGGACGGACTGGAAGTTGTAGCCGAGGGTCCCCACGATGGCCATCAGTCCCAGTGGGATCCAGAGCTCCGGGCTGCGGCGCACGTAGCTCAGGCCGGCGCGGACCGCGCCGGGCTCACGCGTCGCGGCCTTCGCGGGTCGCAGCAACTCGGTGTCCATGGCCGCCAGCACCCAGATCATGAATGCGAAGCTCGCGGCGTTGATGGCGAAGCAGGGCTCGACGCCGACGGTCGCGATGAGGACGCCGGCGAAAGCCGGGCCGACCACGCGGGCGCTCTGCACGAGGACGCTGTTCAGGCTGACCGCGTTCACCACCCTGTCCGAGCCGACCATCTCCATCACGAACGCCTGGCGGGTCGGATTGTCGACGGAGTTGACGCTGCCACGCAGGAAGACGAGCGCAAATACCATCCAGGGCACCAGCACGCCCTCGACGGCGAGGGTGAGCATGGCGAGCGGCGCGATCATGTGGAGCGCCTGGGTCAGCAGGAGCAGTTGCCGCTTCGGCATCCGGTCCGCGATCAGACCGCCGTAGGCGCCGAAGACGAGCATCGGCAGGAACTGAAGCGCGGTGGTCGTGCCGACCGCGAGGCCGCTGTGGGTGAGCGAGAGGACCACCCACATCTCGGCGATCATCTGCATCCAGTTGCCGGACAGCGAGACAAGCTGGCCTGAGAAGTAGCGGCGGAAGTTTGGGATCTGAAGGCTCGCGAAGGAACGCCCGAGGGCCTCTGTCACTCGAGCATCCCCTCCAGCAGCTCCGCCGCCCGCTCCAGGGTGTGTCGCTCCTTCGGGGAGAGCCCGTCGAGCCGGGTCGCCAGGTAGGCGGTCTTGCGCGCGCGGAGGCGCTTCAGGTGCGCGCGGCCGTCGGCGGTGACGCTGACGATCGAGCCGCGGCCGTCGTCGGGGTCCTTGACCCGCTCGGCCAGGCCCGCCTCCTCCAGGTGGCGGAGGATCCGGGTCGCGGTCGGGCGCTTGATGCGCTCGAGCTCCGCGAGCTCGCTCGGCGAGAGCGGGCCGTGCCGCTCGATCGTCGCGAGCGCCGCCACCTGCGAGGGGCCGAGCTCCGTGCCCGCCTCCTGGCGGAGGCGGCGCGCGAGCCGGGTGATCGTCCAGCGGAGGCGGGGGGCGAGCTCCTCCTGGGTCCCTGAGATAGTTTGCATCGCTAATTAGCATAGCAAACCATGTCGGTGACACCCTCAGGGGGGGTCCGGTTAGGGCGCCCTAAACCGCTCTGCTAGTCTGGCCGACCCATGGAAAGCGCAACCGCGACCAAGGCCCGTGAGCCGGAGCGACGCGACTACACCCGTCTCGCCTGGTGGCTGTCGGGCCTCGCCGTGGTCACCGGTCTCGTCTACCTGATGGCCACAGCCAACACCGGGCCCGCCGACCCGACCGAGGCCAGCAGGCCGATGAGCCACGGGACCGTGGTCTTCAACTCGGGGATGATCGTCTTCCGCGAGGGCCTCGAGGCGATCCTGATCTTCGCGGCCGTCACCGCCAGCTTCGTGGGGGCCAACAAGGAGAAGCGCCGCCCGGTCGTGCTCGGCGCCGCGCTCGCCTTCGGCGCGACGATCGTCACCTGGTTCATCGTCCAGGCGGTGCTCGACGCCGCCTCCCCCCTCGGCCCCAAGCTCGAGGCGATCACCGGCTTCGTCGCCATCGTCGTCCTGCTGGTCGTCCTCAACTGGTTCGTCCACCGCGTCTACTGGACCGACTGGATCGGCCGCCACCACCGGCGCCGCCAAAAGCTGCTCACCCAGACCGGCGCCGCCGCTCTGATCGGGCTGGTGGCGCTCGGCTTCACGACCGTCTACCGCGAGGGCTTCGAGGTCGTCCTCTTCCTCCAGAACCTGCAGCTCCAGAACGGCACCTCGACCGTGCTCGAGGGCGTCGCGATCGGGCTCGCCTGCACCGCGGTGGTCGGCGTCCTCACCTTCTGGCTCCATCACAAGCTGCCCTACCGCAAGATGCTGATCCTGACCGGCGCGCTGGTCGCCGTCGTGCTGATGGTGATGATCGGCGGGACGGCGCTCTCCTTCATGGACCTGGGCTGGATCCCGAGCCACCCGACCCCGTTCAGCGTCCCCACCTGGATGGGCACCTGGTTCGAGATCTATCCCTACTGGGAGACGATCGGCGCGCAGATCCTCGCCGGCCTCCTGGTCGTCGGCTCCTATGTGCTCGCCGAGCACGTCAAGGTGCGCCGCCGCGTGAAGCGGGGCGAGCAGCCCGCCGTCAAGGCCGAGGCGCCGCCCGCCGCGCAGGCGCCGCTCCCGCAGACGCAGATCAAAAGCGCCTGAGACAATCGCGCCCGTGCGGCGCGCCCTGGTCATCGCCCTCGCCCTGGTCCTCGCGGCGACCGGTCTCGCGGTGGCGAAGAAGAGGCACCACCATCACAAGCTGCCGCGCGGCCCCTACCCCGCCCTCGGCGCCTGCCAGGTCTTCCCGAAGGGGCCCGCGGCGGCCAACGCCCCCTCGGCGGCGAACGAGTCCGCCTGGAACCAGGACGTGTCTCACGCGCCGCTCGATCCCAACTCTGCGGGCTACATCGCCTACATCAACGCGCACGGCGGCGACTTCGTCCACCCCGACTTCGGCTCGCCGCGCGAGTACGGATTCCCATATGCGGTGGTCGGGAAGAGACAGAAGCGCACCAAGGTCCACTTCACCGCCTATGGCGACGAGTCCACCCACGGCGCCTACCGCGTGCCCCTGAAGGCGCTGGTCGAGGGCGGCCGGGCCTCCGACGGCGACCGCCACGTGATCGCGGTGGACCGCAAGCGCTGCCGGCTCTACGAGCTCTACCGCGCCTTCGCGCAGAAGCGTCCCAAGCCCCACTGGAACGCCGACTCCGGCGTGATCTGGAACCTGGGCTCGGCCGGCCTGCGGCCGCAGGGCTTCACCTCCGCCGACGCCGCCGGCCTGCCGATCTTCCCGGGCCTCGCCCGCTACGACGAGGCGGCCTCCGGAGCGATCCACCACGCCCTCCGCGTCACCGTCAGCACCACCCGCGATGCCTGGGTCAACCCCGCCTCCCATTGCGCGGGCTCGGGCAGCGATCCGAGCGCACCTCCGATGGGCCTGCGGCTGCGCCTCAACGGCGGCTACGACATCTCCGGCTTCAGCGGCCCGGCGCGCGCGATCGCCGTGGCGCTCAAGCAGTACGGCCTGATCGTCGCCGACAACGGCTCGAACTGGTTCATCTCCGGCACCTCGGACCGGCGCTGGCCGGACGAGAACCTCGACCAGCTCAAGTCGATTCCGGGCTCAGCCTTTGAGGTGGTTCGGAGCGCGGCGTCGATTCATCAGTGCTGAGATCACGGTCACCGCGGCCGAATGGCACGATCCGGTCCGGGGAGCTCACCATCCGCACGCCGATGAAAGCCAGGGCCAGGCCGATCACGGCCCCGAGCTGAAGGGGCTGGCCCAGGAAAACGGCGCCGCCGATCGCCGTGGTCGCCGGAACCAGATAGAGGAAGCTGGTCGCCTCGCCGCTCTTCTCCCGCTTCAGCAGCCAGAAGAAGAGCATCACCGCGCCGATCGAAAGCCCGAAGGTGAGCCAGACCACCGGGGCCAGCGCCCCGGTTCCCAGGTCGAAATTCTCGGTCAGCGCGGTCAGCGGGGCGATCACCAGCGTCGCCACGACCAGCTGGATCGTCAGCCCCGCGCGCGGATCGACGTTGGCGCCGCCCACACGCTGGACCAGGGTGCCGCCGACCAGCCCGGCCAGCCCCACGACGGCGAAGACGAAGCCGATCGCGGAGCCTCCGCCGTTGAGCGACTCGATCACAGCGAAGACGACGCCCGCGACGCCGATCAGCGAGCCGACCCACTGGATCGGCTTGAGGTGCTCGTCGAGCAGGGCGGTGGCCAGCACCGCCACGATCAGCGGACTGGAACCGGCGAGCAGCGCCGTCAGCCCGGCGGAGACGCCGTGCTCGAGGGCAAGGAAGATGCCGACGAACTGAGCCGCCTGGAGCAGCAACCCGACGAGCACCATCTGGAGCACCGTGCGGCGGTCCCTGGGCCACTCGACGCGCATGGCGAGACAGATGCCGGCCATCACCAGGGAGGCGATGCCCATCCGCCAGAAGAGAATCGAGAGCCCGGAGGCATGCCGCACCGCCAGCGTGCCCACGATGAAGCCGCTCGACCAGACCGGCACCATCACGGCCTTGCCGAGGCGCTGCTTCGAGTCGGGGCCTTGCCGGACAGCGTCTTCGCTCATCACTTGCCCTTTCTCGCGACGGTCGCTTGCCAAACGTCAGTGACGCTGCGGGCGTGAGATCAGCCGCCGCGGGCGGCGGAGACGAGCTGCGGCGGGGGCGTGATCGTCCTGGCGAGGGTGAAGTTCGCGCCCGCGCGCTGGACGCTG
This sequence comes from Solirubrobacterales bacterium, assembly GCA_036557385.1. Taxonomy (GTDB): domain Bacteria; phylum Actinomycetota; class Thermoleophilia; order Solirubrobacterales; family 70-9; genus DASUPK01. Next base: position 5,073 of record DATBHQ010000073.1, read on the forward strand.
ACGGGAGCGGGCGCCGGATCGCCGCTCGGCGTGATCCTGAAGCTGCCGGTGATCCCGCCCTCGACCCGCGTCTTGAAGAGCTCGGAGATCGTCCCGGCGCGGGTGGCGCCGCCCGTCCTGATCGCATTGAGCAGGATCTCGGCAGCCTGGCCCGCGTAGGGAGCAAAGACCTCGACGGGCGCGTTGCCGATCTGAGCCTTGAGCTCCTTGACGAAGACGTCGCCGGCGCCAGTGAGCGCCCCCGGGACCTTGCCCGGCAGGCTCACGTACATCCCCCGCGCCTCCGGCCCGGTGTTGTCGATCGTCGCCTGCTGAGCGAAGCCGTCGAAGGCGAGCAGCTTGACGGGCCCGTCGTTGGGGCCGAGCGTCTCCGCCTTGTCTCGGATCAGCTGCACGCCGTTCTCCTCCAGGATCGCCGCCAGCACCACCGCATCGGCCCCCGACGCCTTCACCTTCTGCATGAGCGCGTCGTAGTTGTCCGCGTTCGGGTCGAAATGCTCGGTGCCGGCGATCTGCATGCCGGCTGCCGCCGTGGCGCCCGCGAAGGTCCGGCCCTGTCCCTCGCTGGTCGGATCGTCGGTCGGGATCAGGATGAACGGCTTCCTGATCCCCAGCTGATCGGCGAAGCTGGCCAGGCCGGCGGCCTGGACGGCGTCGTTCGGGACCACGCGGACGTAGTTGCGCTTGCCCGACGGGAAGTAGACGCCCGGCTCCTCCTTCTTGCAGAGCGCTGGGCTTGGCTGGGTCAGGCAGACGAAGGTGTTCCCCGGAGAGACCATCGCCACTCCGCCGCCGGGTGCCCGGTTCAGGATCGGCATCTCGATTGCCGCGCAGCCGGAGTTGTAGGTGCCGATCACGCCGATCACGTCCGAGTTGGAGGCGTAGGCCTGGGCGTTCGAGCGGCAGAGGTTCTCGTCCCACTCCCCCGTCGAGCCGATGGAGTCGTCGCAGGACTGGAAGGCGACCTGGGTCTTCTGCCCGGCCTGCCAGCCCCTGCGGGCCAGCTCCTGGACGATCGCGTAGTTCATCTGCCGCGAGCGCTCCGCCGAGTCGCCCTTCAGCGGCAGGTCCGAGACGATCAGCTTCTGGGCCTTGCTGCTGCCGGCGTACTGAACCCCGTTGCAATCGCCGCTGACGGCCTGGATCTCGCTGATTCCGCCGGGACCGCCACCGCAGGCGGAGATCGCCATGGCGGCGACGAGCGCCGCCGCGGCCCCCGAGGCGAGTGCGAGGCGCCGTAACACGCGGAGCAGCCTAGAACGTCAAGCGGCTGCCTTGGCGGCCTGGCGCTCGGGAGCGATGCGGACCACGTCCCAGGCGAGACCGAGCTTCTCGAGCGACCAGATCACCGCGGCGGACGGGTCGAGCTGCCTGCGCTTCATCCCGTGGACCGCGGAGGTAGGAAAGGCGTGGTGTGAGTTGTGCCAGGCCTCCCCGAGGGTCGGCAGGGCGAGCCAGGCGAGGTTCCGCGACTCATCGGGGGTGTCGAAGTCCCGCTTACCGAACATGTGGCAGAGCGAGTTGATCGAGTAGGTGACGTGGTGCATGACGAGGATGCGCACCGCCCCTCCCCAGAGCATTCCGGTGAGCCCCGCCAGCACGGTCCCGCCGATCGCCACTCCGAGGCCGAACGGGATCGCCAGCCCGACCGTCGCCCAGAGCACGAAGCTGCGGTCGATGAAGCGCACCACCGGGTCCTTGAGCAGATCCGGTGCGAAGCGGTCCTTGTTGCCGCGCTGGGTGTGGATGAAGAGCCAGCCCAGATGCGCGTGGAAGAAGCCCTTGAACTGCGCCCAGACGCCCTCGCCGTGGCCGACGTGCGGGCTGTGCGGGTCACCCTCCTTGTCGGAGAAGGCGTGGTGCTTGCGGTGGTCGGCGACCCAGGAGATCACCGGCCCCTCGATCGCCGCCGAGCCGAGGGCTCCGATCACCGCTCGCGTGATCGGACCGGTCTTGAAGCTGCGATGGGTGAAGAGGCGGTGAAAGCCGACCGTGATCCCCAGCCCGGTCGGGATATAGACGATCGCGAACACCACCAGGTCGTGCCAGTGGAACCAGCTGCCGGCGAGCTGCCAGACCACGAAGCCGAGCATCAGGAAGGGGATGACCGTCAGCAGCCCGGTGATGATCCGGTCGCGAGTCTCGTGCTCCACCGGCTGGGTTGCCGCGGCGAGACGCTGTCGAGGCGTGACGGACGCTTCCACGGGGACAGGCAGACTATCGGCGTTCTCTAAGCCGGGCGTGACGGGGGGTCGTTAGGGTCGTGTTATGCCGACCGAGCCGCTGATCACCGAGATCGAGCGCGCCTTCCCACTGAGGCCCTTCACGATCGAGCTCTGGGACGGATCGCGGATCCCCTCCACCAGCCCGAACGGCGGCGGCCCGACCTTCACGGCCCGCTCGCCCGATGCCCTCGCGTACGCGGTCTCCGCCCCCGGCCAGCTCGGGCTGGGCCGTGCCTATGTGGCCGGGGCGATCGAGGTGGATGACATGGACGCGGTGATCGGACTGCTGAACGACTGGCAGCCGCCGCCGGTCGGCGCGGCGACGAAGGCCCGGCTGATCGCGGCGGCGCTGCGGGCCGCTGGGGTGCGGCGCCCGCCGCCGGCGCCGAAGGCCGAGATCCACCTGCGCGGCCGCAAGCACACCTCCGAGCGCGACCGCGAGGCCGTCCGCCACCACTACGACGTCGGCAACGAGTTCTTCTCCCTCTTCCTCGACCGGACGATGACCTACTCCTGCGCCTTCTTCTCGCGCGTCCCGAAGGCGAAGGGCCTGTTCGCCGCCGACCGCCCGCCGACGCTGGAGGAGGCTCAGGAGGCGAAGCTCGACCTGGTCTGCACCAAGCTCGCGCTGCAGCCCGGAGAGCGGGTGCTCGACGTCGGCTGCGGCTGGGGGAGCTTCGTGATGCACGCGGCGCGGCGCTACGGCGTCCAGGCGGTCGGGATCACGCTCTCCCAGAACCAGGCGGAGCTCGCCCGTCAGCGGGTCGCCGAGTCCGGGCTCGCTGACCAGGTCGAGATCCGGGTCCAGGACTACCGCGAGCTGGCCGGCGAGAGCTTCGACGCCGTCGCCTCGATCGGCATGGTCGAGCACGTCGGTGAGAGGCAGATCGACGTCTACGCCGATCAGCTCGCGTCGATGTTGCGGCCGGGCGGGCGCCTCCTCAATCACGGCATCTCCCGGCTACGTCACGGCAGCGTGGAGGGCGGCCCCTTCTCGGAGCGCTACGTCTTCCCCGACGGCGAGACCCTGCACGTCTCGCGAGTCATCCTCGCGCTGGAGCGTGCCGGCTTCATCGGGCGGCACGTCGAGGAGTTCGGCGCCGACTACGCCGAGACCCTGCGGCACTGGATCGGCAACCTGGACGAGAACCGCGAGCGCGCCGAGGAGCTCGCCGGCCCGGAGAGGCTGCGGGTCTGGCGCCTCTACCTGCGGGCCGCTCGCAACGGCTTCGAGATCGACTTCACTTCCGTCTACCAGGTGCTCTGCCGC
>DATBHQ010000074.1:0-2180 GCA_036557385.1 Solirubrobacterales bacterium
GCGTCGGGCCAGCGGCCTGCGGGGATCGGGATGAAGAGGGGCTCGTCGCCGCCCTTGCCGTCGCCGTCGCCTTCGCCGCCGCCCTCGCCCGAGCCGGATCCACCGTCGTCGCCCTCGCCGTCGTTCGACTGGACGATGCCCGGGAACGGACGGTTGAAGTCGGGCAGCGTCGGGATCGGCAGCGGGCCGAAGTCCGGCTCGTCGCCGCCGCCGCCGTGGCCCGGACGACCGGGCAGACCGGGAAGGCCGGGGAGCCCGGGCAGCCCCACGCCGGGCAGGCCGTCGCCGGGCAGCGGCCCGTAATCGGGCAGGTCGGGGATGCCGGGCAGGTCCGGGAAGCCGGGGATGCCGGGACGTGGGCCGTAGTCGGGGAGCCCGGGTTGGTCGGGCAGGTCGGGCCCGGGCCCGAAATCGGGCAGCCCCTCCCCGCCGGGCAGTCCGGGTCCTGGACCGAAGTCCGGCATCTGCGGGCTCTCCCATGGATCCCCGAGCGTGGGCGGGTACACGGTCATGAGCCGACCGCCCTCGCCCGCGATGCGCAGCCAGACCGCGCGACGGCCGACGTCGAGACCCTGCTCCTGGACCGTGCTGGCCGCGGTGTTCAGCTTCTGGCCCACGCTGCCGAGCGTGCCCATCACGACGCCCGCCACGTTCGGCGGCATCTCTGGCAGGGACACGGTCGAGAGCGTGTTGCTGGTCTTCTCGATCTCGGGCGCCACGTCCTGGAGGGCCCGCGCGAGCGACTGGAGGTCCTCCGGGATGCCGGCGATCTTCGTCACAGGGCGAGATTCAAGGGATCCGGCTTGTGCTGGGCATGGCGGGCGCGCTCGCGCTGCGCGGCCTCGACCTCGTCGGCCGAACGCATGAGCAGCAAGGCGGTGTCGGCGAGCTCCATCGCAGCGCTGCTCATGTCGCCGTGCCACGCGATCATCGCGCTCGCGAGCCGCTCCGCGGCGGGCCCGGTGAAGTGCGTGGCGAGCGCCTTCCGCCAGACGCTGTCGTCCGCGTTCCCGAGCGCCAGGGCCGCCGACTTCAGCGTGCCCGCGAGCGCCCGCATGCCGGCCGGGTCGCCGATGATCGGAGAGAGGGAGTCAGACAACCGCGACGGAAAGCTACCCGCGCGACCGCCTAGTCCAAACGCGAACGCGGGAATCGACGGGGATCGACAACCGAATCGCCGCCGGAGCCCAGGCGTTCCCCCGCGCCGTTAGACGCAGTCGCGCAGGGCCTGAGCCTCGGGCAGGCCCTCGAGCTTCTTGAGCGTGTTGTTCTCGATCTGGCGGATGCGCTCGCGGGTCACGCCGAACGCCCGGCCGACCTCCTCGAGCGTCCGCGGCCGGCCGCCGCACAGGCCGAAGCGGAGCTCGAGCACCTGGCGCTCGCGTTCGGGCAGCGCACCGAGGGCGCTCTCGATGTCCTCCTTGCGGAGCGACAGCGAGGCGCTGTCGAACGGCGACTCGGCTGCGTCGTCCTGCACGAAGTCGCCCAGCTCCGACTCCTCCTCCTCGCCGATCGGCTTCTCGAGCGAGACGGGAAGCTGCGCCATGCGCAGGATCTCGCGCACCTCTTCGGTCGTCATCTCGAGCTCGCTCGCGATCTCGTCGGGCCGGGGCTCGCGCCCGAGCCGCTGCACGAGCTGCCGCTCGATGTGCACGACCTTGTTGAGCTTTTCCACCATGTGGACCGGGATGCGGATCGTGCGCGCCTTGTCGGCGATCGCGCGCGTCACGGCCTGGCGGATCCACCACGTGGCGTAGGTCGAGAACTTGTACCCCTTGCGGTAGTCGAACTTCTCGACCGCACGGATGAGCCCGAGCGAGCCCTCCTGGATCAGGTCGAGGAACGACAGCCCGCGGCCGAGGTAGCCCTTCGCGATCGAGACGACCAGCCGGAGATTGGCCTCGATCATCTGGGTCTTGGCGCCCATGTCGCCGCGCTCGATCCGCTTCGCCAGGTACACCTCCTGGTCGGCGGTCAAGAGCGGAACCTTTCCGATCTCGCGCAGGTAGAGGCGCAGCGAGTCGAGCGACGGCTCGACTGAGAGGTCGAGCTTCGGGCCCTTCTCCTCTTCGGCGAGGGCCGGCTGCTCGTGCGGCGGGTGCTTGTGGTTCTCCCCTTCGACCAGCTCGATCGAGTGGTCGATGAGATACGTGTAGAAGTCCTCGATCTGCTCTTTGGAG
>DATBHQ010000075.1:0-20552 GCA_036557385.1 Solirubrobacterales bacterium
GCGATTCGTGACGCCCCGGATCCCCGGGCCGCGTCCACCGCTCTCTTCGACGCCGTCGATCCGGCCGAGCGAGAAGAGTCGGGCGAGTGACCGGCGCCCGGGACCGAAAGCGCGCCGGGCGGCAGAAGCGCAAGCGCCGCAGCTCGCAGCGGACGGCGGCGCCCGTCGAGGTGCCGCCGGCGGCCGCCGAACAGCAGGGCAACGGCGATCGGGGCGCCCCCGAGAGCTTCCAGGAGCGGATGTCGCGACGCTACGAGGAGCGGAACGCGGAGGCCCGCGCGAAGCTCGAGCCGCTCGAGCCGGGCGAGCGCCCGACCGCCGTGACCGTCGGCGCGGTCGTCTCCGCCGTGCTGGCGGTCATCTTCACGGTCTCGGCGATCCTGGCGATCGCGGGCGTGGACGCTGGTGATCGCGAGATCAGGCCGGCTCCCGTGGTTGCGTTCGCGATCGTCTTCTGGGCGATGACGATCGGCATGTGGCGGGCCCGCTACTGGGCGGTGCTCGGGTTTCAGACCCTGCTCCTGCTGATGATGCTCGCCAGTGCCTTCGGCCTGGTGGTCGTCGACACCGTGCTGCAGGCCGTCGGGACCACCCTGCTCCTGCTCGGCTCAGGCCTCCTCTTCTACTTCATGATCCGCGCGATGGCCCGGATTCAGATGCCGAGCTCGCCCGGAGCGGACTAGAACGCTTCTATAGAGTCGAACCGATGGCCGAGTACGACGTGATCGTGATCGGAGGGGGACCAGGCGGGTACGTGGCCGCCATCCGGGCCGCCCAGCTGGGGCAGAAGACCGCCGTGGTGGAGCGCGACAAGGCCGGCGGCCGCTGCCTGAATTACGCCTGCATTCCGGCCAAGACGGTCCTGCACACCGCGGAGATCTTCCAGACGATCAGCTCTGACGGCGCCGACCTCGGCATCAAGGCCGGTAACACCTCGATCGACTGGCAGGCCCTTCAGGAGCGCCGCACGAAGGTCTCGAAGACGCTCGAGGACGGCGTCCAGTTCCTCTGGAACAAGAACAAGGTCGAGTTCCTGCACGGCGAGGCCTCGCTGGCGGGCGCGCACGAGGTCAAGGTCGGCGACGACACCCACCAGGCCAAGGCGATCGTGCTCGCCACCGGCTCGGTGGCGCTGCCGCTGCCCGGAGTCGACTTCTCGGACCGCGTCATCGACACCTGGGGCGCCTACTCGCTCGAGCAGATGCCGAAGTCGCTGGTGATCGCCGGGGCCGGCGCGTCCGGCTCGGAGATCGCCTCCGCCTACTCGCGGATGGGCACCGAGGTGACCCTGATCGAGATGCTCGACCAGATCCTGCCGCTCGAGGACAAGGAGATGGCGCGCGTGGTCGAGCGCCAGTTCAAGTCGGACGGCATGGAGGTGATGACCGGCACGAAGGTCGAGTCGGTCGAGGAACAGAAATCGGGCGTCAAGGTCGTGGCCGGCGACGGTGAGATCAAGGCCGACTACCTGGTGATCTGCGGCGGACGCCGCCCCGACACCGAGCCGCTCAACCTCGACGCCGCGGGCGTCAACACCAACGACCGGGGCCAGATCGAGATCGACGAGTACCAGAGGACCTCGGCCGACGGCATCTTCGCCATCGGCGACCTGGTCCGCGGCCCGGCCCTCGCCCACAAGGCCGAGGAGGAGGGCGTCGTCGCGGTCGAGAGCGCCGCCGGCCACGAGACCGAGCCGGTGAACATCGATCTGGTTCCAGGCGCGACCTTCACCCATCCGCAGGTGGCGAGCGTCGGGCTCACGGAAGAGCAGGCCAAAGAGGCTGGCCGCGAGATCAAGGTCGGCAAGTTCAAGCTCGGTGGAGCGGGCGCGTCGGTCGTCTACGACGACCGGGCGGGGCTCGTCAAGATCGTCGGCGATCCCGAGTACGGAGAGATCCTCGGCGCCCACATCGTCGGCAACATCGCCTGCGACATGATCAGCGAGGTCGTCAACGTGATGGCGCTCGAGGGCGGCTATCCCGAGCTCGAGCGGATCATCCACCCGCACCCGACGATGTCGGAGGCGGTTCTCGACGGGGCCCGCGCCGTCGACGGCTGGGCCATTCACGGTTGACCAAGAATCGACTCGAGGCGTTCTCCGACGGCGTCTTCGCAGTTGCGATCACTTTGCTGGTCCTGGAGATCGCCGTACCCGAGGGTGACCATCTCTGGCACAAGCTCGGGGACGAGTGGCCGTCCTTCGCCTCCTTCTTCGTCAGCTTCTGGGTGATCGGGATCATCTGGGTGAACCACCATGGCGTGATCGACCACCTGAAGCGAACCGACCGCGGCGTCCTCTATCTCAACCTGCTCGTGCTGATGTCGGTGGTGCTGATCCCGTTCGCCACCGCGCTGATGGCCGAACACCTGAACTCGACCGAGGACGAGAACGTTGCGGCGGCCGTCTATGCGGCCTCATTCGTGCTGATGGCCATTTCCTTCGGCGCCCTGTGGGAATACATCACCCGACACCGCGAGCAGCTCGGCGTCGAACTGACCGACGAGGAGGTCCGCCGGACCTCGCTGGCATTTCAGATCGGGAATCCCCTCTACCTGGTTGCGCTGGGGGTCGCGTTCATCAGCCCGGTCACGGTGCTGGTGATAATCGCCGCCCTGGCGGTCTACTACATGGTCGCCGGCATGAGGAGCCCCGACGCAGCGTGAGCAGGCATGCGACCTTCTACTACGACTTCAGCTCCCCCTACTCGTACCTGGCGGCGGAGCGGATCAGCGGGCTCTTCGCCGAGGCCGGGCTCGAGCAGCCCGAGTGGCAGCCGATCTCCTTCGGCCACGTCCTGCGAACGACCGGCCGCAGGCCCTGGTCGATCCCGCCGGAGGGGCCCGACCCCGCCCATCTCGAGGAGATCAGGCGCCGAGCGGCGGAACGCGGCCTGCCCGAGGTCGTCTACCCGCAGGGCTGGCCCGTCGACAATTACAGCCTCAACCCGACCAGGGCCGCGATCTACGCCAAGGAGTCCGGGCGGGTCGTGTCGTTCACCCTCGCCTGCTTTCGCCAGGTCTTCGCCGGCGGCCGGGACATGAGCGACGTCGACAACGTGCTGATCGCCGCCGCGGCCTGCGAGCTCCACCCCAACGCGGTGCTGAAGGGAATCGAGACCCGGTCGGTCAAGGAATGCCTGCGCGCAGCCACCGACGAGGCCCTCGCGCTCGGCCTGGAGGGGATCCCGACGGTCGAGGTGGGCGGCGAGCTCTTCTGGGGCGACGATCGCCTGGAGGAGGCGGTGCAGGCCGCCGCGGCGTGATGCTCAGCCGGGGTCCCAGCACACGCCTTCGAGCGAAAACGACCAGGAGTAGGCTGAAACCGTGGCTCAGAGCGAGACCAGTACGGCCGGTCCCAGGCCCTCCACCGACGGGGTCCCGGCCGCCGGGGATCTGAAGCTCCCGGACGAGGGGACCTGCCGCGAGCTGCTCCGGCTGATGGCGCTGATCCGGCGATTCGAGGAGGAGGCGGGTCGGCAGTACCAGCGGGCCAAGGCCGGCGGCTTTCTTCACCTGGCCATCGGCGAGGAGGCCACCATCGTCGGCACCACCTCGGTCATGCGCCCGGACGACTACCTGATCGGCACCTACCGAACTCACGGACACGCGATCGCACGGGGGACCGACCCGAACCGGGTGATGGCGGAGCTCTTCGGCCGCGTCGACGGCACCTCGGGGGGGCGCGGCGGCTCGATGCACATCTTCGACCTCGAGCGCCGCTTCATGGGCGGCTACGGGATCGTCGGCGGGAACCTGCCTCTGGCAGCCGGCCTCGCCCTGGCCTCCGACTACCGGGGAACCGATGAGGTCACCGTCTGCATGTTCGGCGACGGCGCCTCCAACACCGGCAACTTCGGCGAGACGATGAACCTGGCGGCGCTCTGGAGTCTGCCGGTCGTCTTCCTGGTCGAGAACAACCTCTATGGGATGGGAACGGCCCTCGAGCGGCACTCCGCGGTCCCGGACCTCTCCAACAAGGCCGAGGGGATGGGCGTGCCCGGAGTGAGGGTGGACGGGATGGACGTGCTCGCCGTTCGCGAGGTCGTCTCCGAGCACATCCGCACGGCTCGCGAGGACCGCAAGCCCACCCTGATCGAGGCCTTCACCTATCGCTACCGCGGGCACTCGGCCGCGGATCCGGAGGTCTACCGGGAGAAGGAGGAGGTCGAGGAGTGGCAGCGGAGGGACCCGATCGAGAGCTTCGCCCGGCGGCTGATCGACGAGCAGGTGCTCAGCGAGGACGAGGTCCGGGAGATCCGCGACGAGGCCGACGCGACCGTCACCGCGGCCGTGGAGTTCGCCGACAGCTCGCCCGAGCCACCGCTCGACTCGCTCTATGACGACCTCTACGTGCTCGGCGACCAGGTACCGGGCTGGTACGGGGTCGACGAGCGCTCGCCCGACTCCCACGCCGCCGAGGAGGAGCGCGACGCGACCGAGCGGGCTCGGCAGCTAGCCGAGCGGGGCGCGGAGTACGCCGAGGAGGAGGAGCTGCGGGAGGCGGAGGGCGACCAGCCGGACGCCCGCCCGGAGGACGTGCACTGATGGCGCAGATCCGGATGCGCGAGGCGCTGCGCGATGCGATGGCCGAGGAGATGCGCCGCGACGAGAGCGTCTTCGTGATGGGCGAGGACGTCGCCGTGTTCCAGGGATCCTTCAAGGTCACCGAAGGGCTCCTCGACGAGTTCGGCGAGAAGCGGGTTCGCGACACGCCGATCTCCGAGAACTCGATCGTCGGGATGGGCGTCGGGTCGGCGATGGGCGGGCTGCGGCCGATCGTCGAGATCATGACCGTCAACTTCGCGCTGCTCGCGATGGACCAGATCGTCAACCACGCCGCGGCGATCCCCTACATGTTCGGCGGCCAGGTCCGGGTGCCGATGGTGATCAGGATGCCGGGTGGGGGCGGGCATCAGCTCGGCCCGACCCACTCGCACAGCTTCGAGGCCCTCTTCCTGCAGATCCCCGGCCTGCTCGTCGCCTGCCCCTCGACCCCGGCGGACGCCAAGGGCCTGCTGAAGGCCGCGATCCGCGACGACAACCCCGTGATCTTCATCGAGCACGAAACGCTGTACGGCATTCGTGGCGAGGTCCCCGAGAACGGCGACGGCGTCGTCGACTTCGGGCACGCCGCGATTCGCCGCGAGGGCTCGGACGTCACGATCGTCGGCATCCTGCGGATGGCCGAGGTCGCGCTGCAGGCCGCCAAGGTCCTCTCCGAGGAGCATGGCGTGGAGGCCGAGGTGATCGACCCCCGCACGCTGCGTCCCCTCGACCTCGACACGATCCTGCGGTCAGTGGCGAAGACCAACCGCGTGGTGATCGTCGAGGAGGGCTGGCCCCACGGCGGCGTCGGGGCCAACCTCGCAGCCCTGATCCAGGGGCAGGCGTTCGACCACCTCGACGCGCCGGTCGAGCGGGTGACGGGCGCTGACGTTCACATGCCCTACTCGAAGCGGATGGAGCAGGCGGCGATCCCGCACGCCGAGAACGTCGTCAGCGCAGCCCTCCAGACCCTCGAGGGATCGCTCTGATGGCCGACATCGTGATGCCACGGCTCTCCGATTCGATGGAGGAGGGCACCGTGCTGCGCTGGCTCAAGTCGGTCGGCGACGAGGTCGCCGTCGGGGAGGAGCTGGTGGAGATCGAGACGGACAAGGCGAACATGGTCTACGAGTCCGATCTCGCTGGGACCGTCGTCGAGGTCCTCGCTCAGGAGGGGGACACTCTGGAGGTCGGCGAGCCCATTGCGCGGGTTGGGGACGCGAGTGAGGTGGTCGGTGGGAATGGCGGCGCGCCCGGGAACGCGTCCCCAGCAGGCAACGGCGGGGCCACAGAGCCCTCGGCACCGCCAGCCGCAGTAGGCCCTCGCCCCGGCGGAAACCAGGAGCCTGCTGGGGCCGCATCCCCGGCCACGCCGCCGGGCCCCGAGACTTCAACTGCAACACCTTCTCCTTCCCCAGCCGCAGTTGGGGGCGACGGGCGCGTCAAGGCCTCTCCGATCGCCAGGCGGATCGCTGGCGATCGCGGGTTGGATCTCTCCGGCCTGAGTGGATCCGGGCCCGGCGGGCGGATCGTCAAGGCTGATGTCGAGCGCGCGCTGGAGGCGGCGCCCGCGGCTGCGGCTGCGGCTCCCGCGGGGCCGACGCCCGGCGTTGCCGAGAAGCCTGAGACCGCCAAGGGGCAGGTCGAGGTCGTCGAGCTCACCAAGCTCCAGCAAACCGTCGCGCGGCGGATGGCCGAGTCGAAGGCGACCGCGCCGCACTTCTACCTCCAGGCCGAGATCGACATGACCTCGGCCGTCGAGGGGCGGGCCAAGCTCAAGGCGGCCGCTGGAGAGGACGAGGTCGTCCCGACCTTCAACGACATGGTCGTCAAGGCCTGCGCGCTGGCGCTCCGCGAGTTTCCCCGCGCCAACGGCGCCTACCGCGACGGCAGGATCGAGCTCTACTCGCGGATCAACATCGGCGTGGCGGTCGCCGCGCAGGACGCGCTGGTCGTGCCGACCGTCTTCGACGCGGATCAGAAGGGGCTGCGCCGGATCGCCTCCGAGAGCAGGGCCCTGTCGACTCGGGTCCGCGACGGGCAGATCACCCCGCCCGAGCTCTCCGGCGGCACGTTCACGGTCTCCAACCTCGGCATGTACGGGATCTCCAACTTCCACGCGGTGATCAACACCCCGCAGGCCGCCATCCTCGCCGTCGGCGAGGTGAAGGCAAAGCCGGTGATACGCGAGGGCGCGCGACAGCGCGACCCGTTTAATGAGGTGGGCGAGATCGAGGCGCGCCAGCTGATGGGCGTGACGCTCGCCTGCGACCACCGGATCCTCTATGGCGCGGACGGCGCCGAGTTCCTGGCGCGGGTCAGGCAGCTGCTGGAGGAACCGCTCGGGCTCGCCCTCTAGCCCCGTATCGGGGTCAGCGAAAAGACGGACTGAGCGGGCACTTCCTCCCACCTCTGTTTTCTGCCTCGGCCCAGGGGTATGATCGGTTCGTCACATAGGGAGGAGAGGAGATCCCTCTCCGCCCGTTGTCCGTGAAGGCGGCCCCCCGGTAATCCCGGAGCCGCCGCAGACAGCTCGCCGGAGGCGATCCCGAGGGCGGGCAAGACGAAAGGCGGACCGTAATGAAGCTCGACGCCCCGAGCCCGAGTCGCTCGTCTGAGCGCGCGGGTGCGGATGCCCTGACGCGCGACGACCGCGCCCTGCTCCTGCGCTACATGCTGCTGATGCGGCTCTCCGAGGAGCGAGGCATCACGCTCTACAAGCAGGGCAAGGTGCCCGGCTCCTTCTACGACGGCTGCGGGCAGGAGGCCGTATCGGTCGGCTCCGCCTTCACCCTCGGGCCCCGGGATCGGATGTGCATCCTGCATCGCGACCTCGGGGCTCATTTCGTTCGCGGGGTGACCCCGGACCGCTATCTCGCCAACTACATGGGCCGAGAGGGCGGCGTCACCGGCGGCAAGGACGGCAACATGCATTTCGGCGACCGCGCGCTCGGCTGCGTCGGCATGGTGAGCATGCTGCCCGACATGGCCCTGGTGGCCACCGGCATGGCGCTCACCTTCAAGATGCGATCGGAGCCCAGGGTCGCGATGACCTATTTCGGGGAGGGCTCCACCGCCAACGGCCAGTGGCACGAGGCGATGAACTTCGCCGGCGTCCACCGGCTGCCGGTGGTCTTCGTGCTCGAGAACAACCAGTTCGCCTACTCGACGCCGACCGACCTCGAGTTCGCCGTCGACCCGGTGCAGCGGGCGAAGAGCTACGGCTTCCCGGGCGTGAGCGTGGACGGCAACGACGTCGAGGCCGTCTTCGAGGTCGCGCGCGTGGCCACGGAGCGCGCTCGCGATGGCGAGGGCCCCACGCTGATCGAGTGCCACACGATGCGCATGCACGGGCACGGGGCCCACGACGACATGAGCTATGTGCCGGATGAGATGCTCGAGACCTGGTCGAAGCGCGACCCGATCGAGCTCTACGTCCGGCGTCTCACCGAGGAGCACGGCATCGAGCAGCACGAGATCGACGAGATCCGCAGCTCCGTCGCGGCGTACGTCGATGAGTGCGCCGAGCAGGCGATCGCCTCGCCGATGCCCGACCCGGGCATCGCAACCGAGGGCGTCTTCGCGGAGAGCTGGGAGCCCCTCGGGAACGGCGAGGCGCCTTGGTCGCGCTGGAGCGCGAACGAGGACCAGGGAGATACACCGCAGAACGGCCACCACGCGAGCAACGGGCAAGGCGACACGCTCGTGGAGCACGGGAGGGCCGCCTGATGACGGAGATGACGTACCTGCAGGCGATCAGCGACGGCCTGCGCGAGGAGATGCGCCGCGACGAGTCGGTCTTCTGCCTCGGTGAGGACATCGGCGCCTTCGGCGGCGCCTTCAAGGTCACGGACGGATTCATTGACGAGTTCGGGTTCGACCGCGTCCTGGACACCCCCCTGGCCGAGAACATGATCGTCGGGGCCTCGATCGGAGCCGCGATCGAGGGCATGAAGCCCGTCGCCGAGATGCAGTTCGCCGACTTCATCTCCTGCGGGTTCGACCAGCTGGTCAACGTCGCCGGCAAGCTGCACTACCGCCAGGGCGTGTCCGTGCCGATGGTCATGCGGCTGCCCTCGGGCGGCGGGTTCTCCGGCGGGCCTTTCCACTCCCAGAATCCGGAGGCCTGGTTCATCCAGGCACCCGGGCTCAAGGTCGTGGCACCGGCGACGGCCGAGGATGCAAAGGGGCTGCTGGTGAGCGCGATCCGCGACCCCAACCCGGTCTGCTACCTCGAGCACAAGGGGCTCTACCGGCACGTGAAGGGCGAGGTCCCGGAGGGGGACCACGCCGTTCCGCTCGGAGAGGCCCGAGTGGCGCGGGAGGGCGAGGAGCTGAGCGTGATCGCCTACGGCTCCTCCGTCCCGCTGGCCCTCCAGGCCGCCGAGGAGCTCGACGAGGACATCGAGGTGGTCGACCTGCGGACGCTCAACCCGCTCGACACCGAGACGATCCTCCGCAGCGCGGAGAAGACCGGCAAGGTGCTGGTCGCCCACGAGGCGATCCGCTCGTGCGGAGTCGGGGCCGAGGTCGCGAGCCTGGTCTCCGAGCGGGCCTTCGAGTGGCTCGACGCGCCGATCCGCCGCCTGACCGCGCCGGACGTGCCGATCCCGTTCAGCCCGCCCCTCGAGCAGGCCGTCCTCCCCCAGCTCGACGACATGAAGGAGGCGTGCCGTGAGCTCCTCGCCTACTGACACGCAAGTCGTCGAGATCGTCATGCCCCAGATGGGAGTCTCGGTCGCCGAGGGCACGATCGTCGAATGGTCGAAGCGGCCCGGCGACTGGGTCGAGCGCGACGAGACCGTCTGCCTGGTGACGACCGACAAGATCGATGTGGAGATCCCCTCGCCGGCCGCCGGACGGCTGGCGAAGATCCTCGTCGACCCGGGCGACACCGTCGACGTCGGCACCCCGCTCGCCGAGCTGGACGCCGGCGCGCGGCCGGGCGAGGCCCATCCGGAGGAGCATCACGAGGAGGAGCCAGCCCAGGCCGAGGCGTCTCCCGCCCCGGATTCCGGGGACGGCGAGACGGATCGCTCCGGCTTCCACTCGCCGGTCGTCCGCCGGATGGCGGACGAGCACGGCATCGACCTCTCCCAGGTCGAGGGGACCGGCATCGGCGGGCGGATCCGCAAGCGCGACCTGATCGCGCTGATCGAGTCGGGATCCGCGCCGCAGGCCCAAACCACGCAGCCGGCGGAGACCGAGCGCCCGCTCCACATCGAGTCTCCCTACCGGCCAGAGGAGCCCGTGCCCTCGCCCGCTCCCTCTCCCGCGGGCGAGGGCAACGGCGCCGCGCCGGCGGAGGACGTCCTCCCCGGCGAGCGCCGCGAGCCGATGACGCCGATGCGCCGGCGAATCGCCGAGCACATGCTCGACAGCCGTCGCACCTCGGCCCACTGCACGACGATCGTCGAGGTGGACCTCCACCGGGTCGTGGCGACCCGCCGCGAGCTCAAGGAGGGCATGAAGCGCCGGGGCGTGCCGCTCACCTACCTCGCCTTCGTGGCCAGCGCCGTGGTGGAGGAGCTCAATCGTCACCCGATCCTCAACGCGTCGATCGACGGCGACGAGCTCGTCTACCACGACGACGTCAACCTCGGGATCGCGGTGGCGCTCGAATCGGGACTGATCGTGCCGGTCATCCGCCACGCCCAGCGGCTCAGCCTCGAGGGCCTGGCGGGCGAGATCGGGCGGCTGGCGCAACGTGCCCGGAGCGGCGAGCTCGAGCCCAACGACGTCGCCGGTGGCACGTTCACCATCACCAACCCCGGCCAGTTCGGGGCCGTGCTGGCGACGCCGATCATCAATCAGCCCCAGGTCGCGATCCTCGATCTGGAGGCTGTCGTCAAGCGGCCGGTCGTGATCGATGACGAATCCGAGGCGATCGCGGTCCGGCCGATGACCAACCTCTGCATGTCATGGGACCACCGGGCGCTCGACGGCGCGGAGGCGGCGCGCTTCCTGTCCGGTGTCAAGGACCGCCTCGAGGGGTGGGAGCGATGAGCCTGCTTGCGCACGAAGAAGTCGTCGTCCGCCGCGGTCGCCGCAGCGGCATCTACATCATCGTGTCGATCCATTCGACCGCGCTCGGGCCGGCGCTCGGCGGCCTGCGCCTGTGGCGCTACGAGGCGCTGGGCGACGCGATCGCGGACGGCCTGCGCCTGTCGGAGGCGATGACCTACAAGGCCTCCGCGGCAGGGCTGGACCTGGGTGGCGGCAAGGCCGTGATCTGCGTGCCGCCCGACCGCGCCCTCCCGCCTGAGGAGCGGCGGGAGCTGATGCTCGACCTGGGCGACGTCATCGAGTTGCTCGAGGGCCGCTACGTGACCGCGGAGGACGTCGGCACGGGCACCGAGGACATGGTCATCATCCGCGAGCGCACTGAGCACGTCGCCGGCCTTCCCATCGACTCCGGCGGGTCCGGGGATCCGAGTCCGATCACGGCGCGCGGCGTTGAGTCCGCGATCCGGGCGAGCTGTGAGCATCGCTACGGAACGGACGACCTGGCGGGTCGTCGCGTGGCCGTGGTCGGGCTTGGGCACGTCGGCTCCCGTCTGGCGGAGCGCCTCTCCTCGGACGGCGCGGAGCTTGCCGTCTCGGACATCGATCCGGGCAAGCGGGAGGTCGCGGAGGCGCTCGGCGCCACCTGGCTCGATCCGGCCGACGCGATCACCGCCGACTGCGAGCTGCTCGCCCCCTGCGCGCTCGGGGGGGCGATCGACCGCGACAACGCCGAGCGGCTGCGCTGCGAGGTCGTCTGTGGCGCCGCCAACAACGTGCTGGCGGAGCGAGCCCTGGCGGCGACGCTGGCGGATCGGGGGATCCTCTACGCCCCGGACTTCATCGCCAACGCCGGGGGGCTGATCAACGTCTACAGCGAGGTTCACTCCCTCCAGGGCAAGCGGATCGACGCGCTGGTGGACGGGATCGGAGAGGCGCTACGGCGGGTGTTCGAGGCGGCCGAGTCCCGTTCGGTGACACCCCTGGCCGCCGCGAGGGCGCTCGCCGAGGAGCGGCTCGACGCCGCGCGGGAGAGCGCGCTCTCAGCGCATCCGGCGGGTGTCTGAGCCCACCCGGCTGAATCAGTGGCTGGAGCGATACGAGCGTGCCTGGCGCACGCCCGGCACGGAGGCCCTGTCGGAGCTGTTCACGGAGGACGCGTCCTACTCGACGGCTCCCTACGAGAGGCCCCACCGCGGCCTCGATGCGATAGCTCGCATGTGGGAGGCCGAGAGGGCCGGTCCCGACGAGCGGTTCTCGATGTCGAGCGAGATCGTCGCCACCGACGGGGACACGGGCGTCGTCAGGATCGAGGTGCTCTACGGCGAGCCCGAGGAGAAGGGCGAGCGGCGCAACCGTCAGCGGCGGGAGTACCGCGACCTCTGGATCGTCCGCCTGAACGACGCCGGCCTCTGCGTCGAGTTCGAGGAGTGGCCGTTCTGGCCCCCCGGTCAGGACGGCGCCCCCGCGGCCGGAGCTGAGTGATGCGCGAGACTGTGGACATGGACCGGATCCAGATCGTGCGCTGCGGGCTGATTCCCTACGAGGAGGCCCTCGTCCTGCAGAGGGATGTCGCGGCGGCCCGCCAGGAGGGGCGCGTCTCGGACGTGCTGCTCCTGCTCGAGCACCCGCCGGTCTACACCAAGGGCCGGCGCACCCAGCCGAGCGAGCTGGGCATGGGCGAGGACTGGTACCGGATGCAGGGGATCGAGATCTGCGAGACCGACCGCGGCGGCGCCGTCACCTACCACGGGCCCGGGCAGCTGGTCGGCTACCCGATCGTCTCGCTGAGGCCATACGGGGACAACGTCCACGAATACGTCTGGCGCCTGGAGCGCCTGATGATCGAGTCGCTCGGCGCGTACGGCATCGACGCCGAGGTGATCGACGGCCTGACGGGGGTCTGGGTCGGCGGCGGCCCCCCGGCGGGGCGCAAGATCGGCTCGATCGGGGTGCACGTCAGCCGCGGCGTCACCACGCACGGCTTCGCGGTCAACGTCAACAACGACCTGCAGCCCTTCGAGTGGGTCGTCCCCTGCGGGATCGAGGGCGTCCGGATGACCTCGATCACCCGCGAGCTCGGCTCGGAGGTGGACATGCAGGCCTACATGGACGTGGTGAGCGAGCGCTTCGCCGAGATCTACGGGCGCGAGCCCGTGTCCACCGACCCACAGGCGCTGGCCGACCTGGCGGGGGAACCCGTCTCGGTACGGTAGGAACGATGGCCACCGACACGAGACTCCACGTCACCCGCTCGCGCTCCAATCCGGGCGGCAGGGCGCAGGACGAGGACGGCAAGGTCGCGTTCCGCTCGCGCAAGCCGCCCTGGCTCAAGGTGCCGGCGCCCGGGGGGCCGACCTACCGCCGCCTGAAGAAGGCGATCGAGCAGGACAACCTGCACACCGTCTGCCAGGAGGCGAACTGCCCCAACGTGGGCGAGTGCTGGGAACGGGGCACCGCGACCTTCATGATCCTCGGCGACGTCTGCACCCGCCGCTGTGGGTTCTGCAACGTCCAGACGGGCAAGCCGACCTGGCACGACCCGCTGGAGCCGCTCCGCGTCGCCAACCAGGTGAAGCGCATGGGGCTGCGGCACGCCGTGATCACCTCCGTCGACCGTGACGACCTCCCCGACTACGGCGCCGGTGCCTTCGTCGGGGTGATCCGCTCGATCCGCCGGATGGCTCCGGGCTGCAAGGTAGAGGTGCTCACCCCCGACTTCCGCGGCCAGGAGATGCCGCTCGCCAAGGTGATCGCCGAGCGGCCCGACGTCTTCAACCACAACGTCGAGACCGTGCCCAGGCTGTACCCCGTCGCGAGGCGCGGGTCGGACTTCATGCGCTCGGCGCGCGTGCTGCGGATGGCGAAGGAGATGGCCGGGAGCGAGGTCGTCACCAAGTCCGGGCTGATGGTCGGGCTGGGCGAGGAGTTCGACGAGATGGTCGACACCTTCGGCCTCCTGCGCGAGCACGGCGTGCAGGTGCTGACCGTGGGCCAGTACCTGCGGCCGACCGAGAAGCACCTGCCGGTCGACCGCTACTGGCACCCCGAGGAGTTCGAGGCACTCGAGAGGGAGGCGAGGCGGATCGGCTTCGAGTCGGTGGCCAGCGGCCCTCTGGTGCGGTCCTCCTACCACGCGGATGAGAGCGCCCGCGAGGTGCTCGGGGTTGCCTGAGCCCAGCCCTTCGAAGTTCAGCCACGTCGACCTGGTGGTCTCCGACCTCGAGCGGAGCCTGGACTTCTACCGCGGCCTGCTGATGCCCCTCGGCTGGACCGGTCTCAACGAGGTGCACGGGGAGCGTGGCGAGACGATCCACTACATCTCCCAGACGGGACCGGGGGTCGCCGCTCTCGGGCTGCGCCAGCGGCCCGGCGATGCACCGCAGCACCCCTACGACCGCTACGCGCTCGGCATGCACCACGTCTGCTTCGACGCTCCGAGCAGGGAGGCCGTGGACGAGCGGGCAAGATGGCTGGCAGATCGCGACGCCGTGATCGAGAGCGGCCCGGCGGAGTACGGGTACACGCCGGGGTACTACGCGGTCTTCTTCCACGACCCCGACGGGATCAAGCTCGAGCTGCTGCACCGTCCCGGCTACTGGGAGTACGCGAGAGGCGCAGGCTGACAGCACTGCCGCAACCGTGGTTGCGGAGGCGTGTTTGGGGGTCCGTAGCCTCGGATCATGCGCTTGCGCCGACGCAGAAACCTCTCCCTTCTGCTTGCTATCGGGCTCCTGGCGGCCCTCGCCGCCGGCCCACTCAGTAGCGGCGCGCTCTCGCAGACTCCGGGTTCGACGACCACGCCTGCGCCGACCACCGCGCCGGACACCGGGCAGAAGGCGAAGAACCCGCTGGCGGGGGACGGGATGTGGATCTGGTACGTGAATCGCTCCTCGCACGGCAGGCTCGGCAAGATCGCGAAGCGCGCGCACGCGCGCGGGATCGAGACGGTGCTGGTCAAGTCGGGCGACGGGACGCACTACTGGCGCCAGTTCTCGGCGTCCCTGGTGAGAAGGCTCCACGCTCGGGGCCTGAACGTCTGCGCCTGGCAGTTCATCTACGGGCGCAAGCCGGGCAAGGAGGCGCGCGTCGGAGCGGCGGCGGTGGACCGGGGGGCCGACTGCATGGTGCTGGACGTCGAGGGGCAGTACGAGGGTCGCTACCCGCAGGCCTCGTTCTTCATGGGCAAGCTCCGCTCGATGGTCGGCGGGGACTACCCGATAGGGCTCGCCAGCTTCCCCTACGTCGACTACCACCCGGCCCTGCCGTACTCGGTGTTCCTCGGCCCGGGCGGGGCGCAGTACAACGTGCCGCAGCTCTACTGGAAGGACATCGGCACGACCGTCGACACCGGGTTCACGCACACCTGGGTCTGGAACCGGATCTACAGGCGCCAGATCGATCCGCTCGGCCAGGTCTACAACAACCCGAAGGCCGGCCAGATCAAGCGCTTCCGGGCGCTCGCGATGGCCCACGGCTTCGACGGCGTCAGCTGGTGGAGCTGGCAGTCAGCCCGAAAGCGCCAGTGGAAGGCCGTCAGCGCGCCCGTCTCCCCCGCGGCCGTGACTCCCTACCCGAGCTACCCCTTCCTCCGTGTCGGCTCGAAGGGCGACTTCGTCGCCTGGGCGCAACAGCTGCTCGCGGGCGGCGGCATCGCCGTTCCGATCACCGGCTACTTCCAGGCCTCGACGCGGGCGGCCGTCTTCGCGTTCCAGGCGGGACACGGGCTGCCTCAGACCGGCAACCTCGACGTCCCGACCTGGTCGGTGCTGCTGCAGAACAACCCGCTGGCCGTCCGCTGGACGAAGCGCGGCGGCGCCGTGGCGGCGGGGTCGGGCGGCCGGGTCGCCCTGCGGCCGCCTCGGTCGGCAAAGCTGCCGGCGGTGCGCAACGAGATCCCGCCCCCTCGCAAGCGCGCGGGGCGATAGCCGCACGGCGGCCGGGAGGCCGCAACTAGTGTTCGCGGCGGCGTGATCCCGCTGAAGGACAACAACCCGACCACGCGGTTTCCGGTCGTGACCGTCGCGCTGATCGCGATCTGCTCGGTGGTCTTCATCTGGCAGCTCAACTTCCCGACCAACGACCGCCTGGACCAGTTCGGCTTCTCCTCGATCGACCAGAGCTCGCTCGAGTATGGGGCGATCCCCTACCGGATCACGCATCCCTCGACAGGCGATTGCGCGATCGGAGCCGTCGACACCCAGACAACCCCGACCGCGGGGGTCGTCTGCCCCGGGACCGCTGATTACCGGGCGGCCGTGGAGTTCAGCCGGAACAACCCGGAGGAGGACGCCGGTCCGTTCACGATCGACCAGAAGGCCTGGTGGATCACCGCGTTCACGTCGATGTTCATGCACGGCGGCTGGCTGCACATCATCGGGAACATGCTCTTCCTCTGGGTCTTCGGCAACAACATCGAGGACCGCCTCGGCCGCGTGAAGTTCCTGCTCTTCTACCTGCTGGCGGGACTGATCGCCGTCTACACCCAGTCCGTGATCGACACCTCTTCGACCGCTCCGACGATCGGCGCCAGCGGGGCGATCGCGGGGGTGCTGGGCGCCTATGCCCTCCTCTACCCGAAGGCCCGCGTGCTGACCCTGATCTTCATCATCTTCTTCGTCACGCTGGTCGAGATACCGGCGCTGATCCTGCTCGGTCTCTGGTTCATCCTCCAGTTCATCCCCGCGCTCGGGCAGGTCGCGGTCGAGTCTGGCGGCGACCAGGGCGTCGCCTACTTCGCCCATGTGGGCGGGTTCGTCTTCGGTTTGGCCGTCGCAGGGGTCATCCTTTCCATCTCCGGCCGGCGCGGTCGTGAGGAACAACCGCGATTACCGGTCTACTGAGCGACATTGGACCCAGACCTCCGGAACGCCCTGCTGTGGCTCGGCCTGATCTTCTGCGGGTTCTTCGCCGTGGTGACGGTCTACGTCATCGCCGACACCGGCATCCGCCTGCGGACCTACGGCGACATCGGCGCGATCATCCTCTACGCCATCTCGCTGCTGATCGTCGTGATGATCGCGGCGGGCCTGATCGGGGCGATCCGCAACCCGCCGGATGATTAGACGAGCCGCCGCGATTCTGGGAGTGGCGCTCGCCCTCGGCGCGATCGCGGTGATCGTGATCGCGATCTGGCCGGAGAACGCCGGCAACGGCGACACCCAGTCGGTGCGAGCCGACTCAGATGCGTCGGCGAGCCCACGCGGCGGGGTCGCGGCCGCCGGTGTCGCTGTGGGCCCTAGAGGCTCAATGAGGCGCGGCGGGAACCGGCTCGCCTCCGATCTCGCCCGGCTGGCCCGGCCGGACGACGCGCGCTTCGCGCTGCGCCCGGTGAGCGGGCCACTGCCGGTGCACTACCGGTTCAAGCACCCGCCGGTGGCGGGGGTGCTCTTCGACGTGCGGAGCGGCGAGGTGCTGTGGCAGCGCAAGCCGCAGCTCGAGCGGCCGATCGCGAGCCTGACCAAGATGATGACCGCGCTGATGGTCGCGCGGGCGGATCCGCCGGACGCCCGGGTGAAGATCAGCCGGAACGCCGCGCATACCCAGGGATCGGCCACCGGCCTCCTGCCGCGTGGCCGCAAGGTGCCCCTCGAGGCGCTGCTCAAGGCCCTGATCCTGATCTCGGCGAACGATGCGGCCGTCGCGCTCGCCGAGCACGACGGCGGAAGCGTCCCGCGCTTCGTCAAGGAGATGAACGCGCAGGCCCAGGCGATGGGGCTCAGCTGCACCCACTTCACCACCCCCAACGGCCTGCGCGATCGCGGCAACCACTCCTGCCCGCGCGACCTCGCCGCCCTCGCCCGCGCCGACCTCGCTAACCGGCGGATCGCGCCGATCGTGCGAACCCGCTACGCGAAGCCGCGGTTTCCGATCAAGGGCAAGCGCCTGTACCTGACGAACAACCACTACTTCCTGCAGCACGGCATCGGTGTCCCCGGGGCCCGGGTGACGGGCGTGAAGACGGGCTTCACCGACGCCGCGGGCAGCTGCTACGTCACGACGGCGCGCCTCGGCAACCGCCACCTCGGCGTCGTCCTCCTGCATTCGCCGAGCCCGCTCACCCAGGTGCCCGCGCTCCTGCGCGCCGGGTTCGTGGAGACGGGGGCGCTCGCGCCGGCGGCGCCGGCTCCTCCGGTGGCCCCGCCGTCGAGCGATTGAGCCGGCCCTGTGCGGGAACGCCTCACAGCGTTGACCGCTCGACGCCCTCGGGCGCCCTCGGAGGTGACGCTCGCCTGCCTCGCGCTCTGCGCGCTGATCCTCGGCTTCGCCACCGCCGACCTGGTCCACACCGAGTCCAGGCTTCCCGATGAGAGCGTCAGCTGCCGGCCGACCGACGCCGCCTGCCGCGACGTCCAGCTGAGAGAGCAGCTGGCGCGCGACCGCGCCGCCGACCCGCTCCAGGACCAGTTCGACTCCCGCGCTTGGGCCTACTCGTCGGCGATCCTGGCGATCGTGGCGCTCACGATGGCCTGGAGGCTGCGCTCGACGCCGCGCAGGGACTGGATACGGATCTTCACCAACGTGGGAGTGACCGGGGTCTGGTTGGGGATCGCCGCCGTCGTCCTGCTGCTCGCCACCGACGGCAGCTCGTTGGCCCCACCCCCCGGACCCACGCTGATGGTGCCCGTGGTGCTCCTGGTCGCGGCGGCTGCGGGCACCCTCTTCGGTCGCGCCGAGCGCTGGGCCGAGCACGACCCCTCGGGGGGCCTCCGCGGGATGTTCGTGCAGGCGGGCAAGGTCGCCATCGACATCGGGACGGCCGGACAGATCCGGCGCTCGCGCATGGAGGAGCTGGCCTGGTGGCTGTCGGTGATCACCGTCGGGCTGACGGCGGTCACCTGCCTGTTCGCGTTCGTCTTCGTGCTTGCGCAGCCGGGATGTGACGCCAGCGCCAGTCCACCGAACTGGACGAACCCGATCGACTCGATCGCCGCCGTGACGGCGATCGGCGGGATGGCGGCCGCGGTCGGCGCACTGCTGCTGCGCCGCTGGATCGTTGCGCTGGCCGGGCTGGTGATCTGCCCGGTGGCGGTCCTCTTCGTGCTGGCGAGCACGTGCGCGTTCTACTGAGCCCATATGCTCTGGGGGAGGGATCGGGCCCAGGTTCCTTTCGAGGTAGGAGGTCCGAATGAGGATGAGGTCGATCGGCGGGTTCATCGCGGTCTGCGCGCTGCTCCTGGCGGGGGCTGGGCTGTCGGCAGCCGGCTCCGCCGGAAAGGCGCCGAGGCCGGGGAACAGCGGACACGACGCCCAGCACAGGTGCGATCCACTCGATCCGTCCCTCTGTCTCTATCCCTGGCCGAACGACTACCTCACGGTCCGGGACCGGCACACCGACACCGGCCGTCGCCTCGACCTCGATCCGAGCTCCACGCCTGAGAACGCCTCAGGCAAGCACATCGACGTCAGCGACCTGAACCGGAACGATGGCTTCAGCCCAGGGTCGCCGATCGTCACCCGGGTGCCGGGCCTCGACACCCAGCAGGCGCTGCAGAACACCGGGGCGCCGACGCTGAACGACCTGCAGCGGTCCTTCAGCAAGCGCCAGGCGATCGTGCTGATCAACGCCCGCACGCACAAGCGACAGCTGATCTGGGCCGAGGTGGATGCCCTGGCGAGCGATCCCTCCCACGCGGCCCTCGAGATCCATCCGGCGGTCAACCTGGACGAGGGCGGTCACTACATCGTCGCGCTCCGCCACCTGAGGGACTCGAGCGGCCACAGGATCAAGGCCCAGCCGTACTTCAGGATCTTCCGCGACCGCTTGAAGAGCCGCGACCGGGCGGTCAGGGAGCGCCGCGGGCACTTCGAGCGGATCTTCAAGACGCTGAAGAAGGCGCACATCAAGCGCCGCAACCTCTACCTGGCCTGGGACTTCACCGTCGCCAGCGAGCGGAACCTCTCCGAGCGCGCGCTCCATATCCGCAATGACGCGCTCGCCCAGCTCGGCGATCGCACGCCAGGCGACCGCGTGGTGCAGGGCACAGCTCCCGCGTTCCAAATCGGTCAGGTGACCGACTTCGCCCGCTGCGGCTCCGACGGCTGCCAGCAGGGTGAGAGCGATCGGCTGCTGCGCCGCGTGACGGGCACCTACACGGTCCCCTGTTACCTGGATCAACCCGGCTGCCCGCCGGGGTCGAGGTTCCTCCACAGCCCGCCCAGTAACCCGATTCCCACCCGGCTGCCCGGGAACACGATGCAGGCGAACTTCGTCTGCAACATCCCGCGGGGCGCGGCGGCGCAGCCCGGCCGTCCGCTGCTCTACGGGCACGGCCTCTTCGGCGACGCCACGGAGGTCGACTCATCGTCACGCGTCGATCTCGCCGCGGAGCACGACTTCGTGATGTGCGCGACCGACTGGGTCGGGATGGCTGAGGGCGACGTGGGGAACGCGATCCGGGTGCTGCAGGACCTCTCGAACTTCCCCACGATCCCGGACCGCATGCAGCAGGCCTACGTCAACTTCATCTACCTAGGCCGGCTGCTGGACAACGACTCGGGCTTCGTCACGAACCCGGCATTCCAGCTCTCGGGAGCGCGGCTGGTCGACACCTCGCACCTCTACTACGACGGCGGCAGCCAGGGAGGGATCGAGGGCGGGGCGCTGACGGCGCTCTCGCCGGACTTCACCCGGGCCGCCCTCGGCGTTCCCGGGATGAACTACAGCATCATGCTTCCGCGCAGCGTCGATTTCGACGAGTTCGCGGCCTTCCTCTATCCGTCCTATCCGAACGAGCTCGAGCGGCCCCTGATCTTCTCGCTGCTCCAGAACCTCTGGGACCGCGGCGACGCGGACGGCTACGCGCACCACATGACCGATGACCCCCTGCCGGACACGCCCCGCCACGAGGTCATCCTGGACGAGGCGTTCGGCGACCACCAGGTGCCGAACGCTGCGACCGAGGTGGAGGCGCGGACGATCGGGGCGCGCCTGCGCGAGCCCGACCTCGACCCGGGGCGCTCGACCGCGACCCACCCGTTCTTCGGCATCCCGCGGATCCAGG
>DATBHQ010000076.1:0-2199 GCA_036557385.1 Solirubrobacterales bacterium
GGCTCCGTGCCCTCGGCGCGGAGGGCGACCGCGTGCATCCTGATCCGGGCCGGGGGGAGTCGGGTTCTGGTCGACGCCGGGGAGGGGGCCCAGCGCCAGATGATCAACTCGACCGGGCTGGTCCAGGTCGATGACATCTACATCACCCACTTCCACGCCGACCACTACCTCGGGCTGCCGGGGCTGCTCAAGACCTATGACCTGCTCGAGCGGCAGAAGCCGCTCCGCATCATCGGCCCGACGGGGCTGATCGGCCTCTTCGAGGCGCTCCGCCGGATCTTCGGCAGGCTCCGCTACGAGGTCGAGCTGGTCGAGCTCGAGCCGGGGGAGGGGATCGAACACGACGGGTTCGAGATGCGGGCCTTCGGCGTCGAGCACCGCATGAAGGCGCTGGGCTATGCCTACGTCGAGCCCGAGCGGCCAGGCCGCTTCGACGTGGAGACGGCCCGGGGCCTGGGAATCACCGACGCCCGCGACTTCGGGCGCCTCCAGCGCGGGGAGACGGTCTCGGTGAACGGCTCGGAGGTCCGCCCGGACCAGGTGATGGGCGACCCCCGCCACGGGCGCAAGGTCGTGATCACCGGGGATACCGCGCCCTGCGAGATGACCCGTGTCGCCGCGCACGCCGCGCAGCTCCTCATCCACGACGGCACCTTCGCTCTGGAGGAGTCCGCTCGCGCCGCCGAGACCGGGCACTCGACCGCGCGCGACGCCGCCCAGCTCGCCGCGGAGGCCGAGGTCGGCATGCTCGCGATCGTCCACGTCTCCTCCCGCTACAACGTCTCCAAGGTGCTGGCCGAAGCCCGCGAGGCCTTCTCCAACACCGTCGCGCCGCGCGACTTCG
Organism: Solirubrobacterales bacterium; assembly: GCA_036557385.1. Lineage (GTDB taxonomy): Bacteria > Actinomycetota > Thermoleophilia > Solirubrobacterales > 70-9 > DASUPK01. Next base: position 845 of record DATBHQ010000076.1, read on the forward strand.
ACCTCGTCGAGATCCCCTTCCCCGAGCGGGGCGAGCCCCACCTGGTGCCCGAGGGTGCGAAGCAGCGGCCCGAGCCCAGGGCCGAGCCGGCGCCCATTCCGGACTAGGCGGAGTCCGCCACCCCGGCGATCGCGTCCGCGACTGCGGGCGCCCGGTCCTCCTGGAGGAAGTGCTTGGCGGAGACCATCTCGGCCTCGACGCCGAGGACGTCCTCGAATGCCCGGCGCCGCTCCTCGCCCAGCGCGGGATCCCGATCGGCCCAGAGGATCGTCGAGGGCCAGCCCGCCGAGCGCAGCCCGTCGGAGTAGAAGCGCTCCTTCTCCTCGGTCAGGTCGAAGCCGCGCACGATCCGGCGGAACGAGCGGCCCCCGCCGTCGCGGTGAAGCAGCGCGATGTGCGCGTCGACCTCATGCGCCGGAGTGGCCGAGCGGTCCCCGATTCCCTGGAGATAGAAGAGCCAGCGGGCCACGGGCGGGCGGATCGTCGCGACCCAGAGCGGGCCGAGCACAGGGGGTCTCGCGAAATCCATCGTCCAGACCCGGCGGAAATGCGCGACGTCGATCAGCGTGTCCAGCACGGTCAGCGACCGGACGCGGTCGCGGTTTCGCAGCGCCCACTCGAGCCCGACCGGCCCGCCGATGTCGTGCAGGACGAGGTGGCAGGGCTCGCGGGCGAGGGCGTCGATCGCCTCACCCGTCCAGCGGCCCAGGCCGGACCAGGTGTAGTCGAACCCGTCCGGCTTCTCGGCGAGGCCCAGTCCCGGCAGGTCGAAGGCCACGCCCCGCAGGCCGCGCTCGGCGAGCAGCGGGAGCACCTTGCGGTAGAGGAACGAGCTCACCGGGATGCCGTGCATCAGCACCACCGGCGCCCCGTCGCCCTGCTCCCGGACGAAGCTGCGCAGACCCCCGGCCTGGAACTCGCGGCCGGCGCGGCGGTGCTGCTCGATTGCCTCCGCAATCTGCGGCTTCACTTCCCGGGATCGTCGCAGCCCGCTGCTACGCTGGCGCGGCAAGCCCCTTTAACCACGGTCCCGTGAGGCCGGGAAGGAGCAAGGCAGTGAGCGACGAGAAGGTCGTGCTCGATCACGACGATCTGAGGCGGACTCTGGTCCGTATCGCCCACGAGATCGTCGAGAAGAACGAGGAGTCGGATCGGCTGGCGCTGGTCGGCATCCACACGCGCGGCGCGGTGATCTGCCGCCGCCTGCACGCCCTGGTCGGCGAGCTCTCGGGCACCGACGTGCCCCTCGGCGACCTCGACATCTCCTTCTACCGCGACGACATCGAGCGCCGTGAGCCGCGCGACGCGCCGGTGGTCCATGACACCCACCTCGACTTCGACCTCGCGGGACGCAC
>DATBHQ010000077.1:0-2686 GCA_036557385.1 Solirubrobacterales bacterium
AAGGCGCCTCCCGTCGCCTGGTTCCACTACATACCCCCCAAGTAAGGCCCCCGAGACGTACCCCTGCCCGTCCTGACGGGGCCTGTTTGAAAAGACCGGCCGCCAAGGATGGCGGTCGGTCTTTGTTCAGGGGCCGATTGGATCGACGCCTCGCCCCGCTAGTGTGACGCGGGTGACGACTCCCCCGTCAGCACTGATCTTCGACGAGTGGGAGATCGAGCTACACGGCCACCGGGTGATCTACCGGATCGCCGGCGACGGGCCGCCGGTGGTGCTGATCCACGGGATGGTCAACTCCTCCAAGCACTGGGAGCAGGTGGCGCTCCGGCTGGCCGATCGCTACACGGTCGTCGCCCCCGACCTGCTCGGCCACGGGGACTCGGCCGCGGTCCGCGGCGACTACTCCCTCGGCGCCCATGCGTGCAGCATCCGCGACCTCCTGACCACCATCGGGATCGAGCGCGCCTCGATCGTCGGCCACTCCCTCGGAGGGGGCATCGCTATGCAGTTCTTCTACCAGTTCCCCCAGCGGGTCGAGCGCCTTGCCCTGATCTCGAGCGGCGGCCTCGGCCAGCAGGTCAGCCCGATGCTGCGCGGCGCCGCCCTGCCGGGGGCCGCAGCCGGGATCTGGCTGGTCGCGAACCGCCGGGTGCGCGCCGCGCTCGACGGCGCGGGCGAGCGGATGCGGGCCCGCGGCAGTCGCAAGGGCGTCTACCTCCAGGCCGTGGCGCGGGCGATGCGGCCGCTCCAGGACGCCGCCGCGCGTCACGCCTTCCTGGCGACGCTGCGCGCGGTGATCGACGTCCGCGGCCAGCACGTCAGCGCCATGGACCGCCTCTACCTGCTGGGGGAGCTTCCCACCCTGATCGTCTGGGGGGAGCGCGACCACACGATCCCGATGGCGCACGGCCTGGCCGCCCACGAGCGGGTCCCGAGCAGTCGCTTCGTCACCCTGCCGAAGGCCGCCCACTTCCCCAACCTCGAGGACCCCGAGGGCCTCGCCGACGCCCTGCTCGACTGGCTCGATGAGACCGAGCCCGGACTGATCGAGGACTCCGAGTGGGGAGGGATCGTGGGGGCGCGTTCCCCGCGCCGGCAGCGGTTCTCGCCCGATGTGCCGGACGGGACTAGGCGGTCGCCAGCGCGACCGAGTGGTTCGCCCGAATGAGGTCGTCCGGGTCCCAGCTGCGCTTCACGTGGGCGAGGCGCTCGCAGGTCTCCGGCGGCAGGATCGCATCGACGTCGCAGGGCCGCTCGGCGTAGTTGAAGTAGCCGCCCTCGAGGGTCCAGGGCTTCAGCGCGTCGGCCATCTTGTCCAGCTGACCCGTGACCGGGTCCCTCATCGCGGGATCCATCAGCATCCCGATGCCGAGCATCACGAACTCGCCGTCGAGCTTGTCGAGCGCACCGCCGTTCTCGGCGGGACGGGCGAGCGCGCCGCCCAGGTGGCGCAGCTCGGCCAGCAGGAGCGGTGAGTCCGACTCCGGGCCGGCGACCTCGTAGAAGGCGTCCATCGCCTCCCCCGAGAGCTCGCCGAGGACGCTGTGGTGACCGAGCCCCGGCACCGGCGGCTCGGGGTCCATCGCGATCCGGGTGAGCCCGGTGGCCGGGACCTGGTCGAAGGTGTCCATAAGCGGCTCGCCGAGCTTGCGCAGCGGCTCGATCGCCTTCTCCCCATCCTCGCGGCTGCCGATGCAGGTGGCGGCGATCTGCAGGAACTTCTTGCCCCGGATCACCTCCGGCACATCGGGAAGGGGCGGCAGGCTCATCATCCGGACCATGCTCCCGACCTCCTCGGGGGCGTCGGCAGTCCAGTCGCGATAGGCGTGAAGCGCCTCGCGGGTCAGCTCGGCGGGCAGCAGCAGGGCACCGGCGTAGGCCTCCGCGATCGGCAGCAGGTCGACGTGGATGGCGGTGACGATCGCGTACCCGCCCCCGCCACCCCGGAGCGCCCAGAAGAGGTCGGGGTCGCTGCCGGCGTTGACCGTCCGTGGCTCGCCATCGGCGGTCACGACCTCGATCGCGCTGACCCGGTTGCAGGCCCAGCCGTGCTTGCGGCCGAGCCAGCTCAGGCCGCCGCCGAGGGTGAAGCCGGTCACCCCGACGTTCGGAGAGGTCCCCGGCATCGAGCACATTCCCTGGCCGATCGCCGCCTCGGCGACGTCCTCGGCGAGCGCGCCCGCCTCGGCGCGCGCCCTCTCGCCCTCGATCTGGACGCTGCGCATGCGCTCGGTCTTGATCAGGATCACCCCTTCGAGCGGGCCGAGCGCCATCGCACCGTGACCTGTGCCCTGCCCGGTCACCTTCAGCCCGTTCTCCCTGGCGAAGCCGATCACCTTGGAGACGTCGTCCGCGCTCTCCACGAGGGCGACCGCCTCGGGACGCTGGTCGGCCGCCAGGTTCCAGGCCTGACGAGCCTCGTCCCAGTCGGAGTCGCTCGGCGTGGCGATCCGGCCGCGGATGGAAAGCTCAGAGATAGCCCCCACGGCGTCGGACTCTAGTCCGCGCTCGCGCCCGATTGCATCCGTAATTTCCCGCGCCGGTCAGCCGGCGAACGCTAGGCGGGCTCGAGCGCCGCGTCCGCCGGGATCTCGGCGACGCGGTCGAAGGCGACCCGGGCGAGCAGCCCGCCGGCGATCGCCGCGAGGCCGGCCATCACGAGGGCCGCGCGCGGATCGACGGCCTG
>DATBHQ010000078.1:0-4864 GCA_036557385.1 Solirubrobacterales bacterium
CGGGTCCCGGAGGGGAACTCGACGCCGGTCTGCGTCTGCACGGACGCGTCGCTCGACAAGCGGGGCTGCTCGATGGTGGCGCGTGCCGCCACGGCCGGCCTGGGACGGGCGGTCGATCCGGTCTTCACGCCGGTGGACGGAGACGTCGTCTTCTGCCTCGCCTCGGGGCGGGAGGAGCCGGACCAGTTCGCGCCCTTCCAGGTCGGCGCGGCGGCCGCGACGGTGACGGCGGCGGCGATCCGGGACGCCGTGCGCTGAACGTCCCACGGCTTGCGCTGGGCGAGAGCTGCGGGACGTTCAGCGGGTTGGGTCCGTCCGGGCGCTTCGGCAACGTCAGTGGGCCATGCCCGGGAGCGTTAAGACAGAGGCCGTGGTGCTGCGGAGCATCCGCTACGGCGAGGCCGACCGCGTCGTGCACCTCTATTCGGCGACGCGGGGGCGGATCGGGGCGATCGCGAAAGGGTCGCGGCGGCCGAAGTCCAGGTTCGGGGGTCGGCTGGAGCCGTTCTTCCGGCTCAATCTGGTGCTGTATGAGGGGCGGGGCGACCTGCTCACGGTGACCGGCGCCTCGACCGTGGACGGGCACGGGCGGCTGCGCTCCTCCGGGCCGGCGCTCGGTGCGGCGGGCAGGGCGTGCGACGCGGTGCTGCGGCTACTCGACTCGGGCGAGCCGAACGGGGCCGCCTACAACCTGCTCTGCAGCTACCTCGGGCTGCTCGACGTCGACGCCGAGGGAGCGAGCGCTCCGGGCCCAGCGCTCGCCTTCCGGCTCAAGCTGGCGCTGGCCGCCGGGTTCTCACCGGAGCTGGCGAGCTGCGCCACCTGCGGGGAGGGCGATCACATCACGGCCTTCTCCGGGGCCGCGGGCGGGGTGGTCTGTGCGAGTTGCGAGGGGGGAGGGTTTCCGCTCTCGGAGGAGGCGCACGGGTTCATGGTCGATGCCCTGGCCAGGCCGCTGGCGGAGGCGCCGGTCGCGGACCGGGGGGTGGCCGCGCAGGCGGACCGGGCGATCACGGAGACGCTCGAGCATCACGCCCATGTGCGGCTGCGGGCCGCGGCGTGACGGCGGGGGAGAACATCGAGCTGGTGCGTCGGGCCTTTGACCGCTGGAACAGCGGTGACCGCGAGATCCGTCCGGATGAGGTTGACGACGAGGTGGAGCTCCATTCCGTGTTGTTGGGGGGCGTCGTCAGGGGCCCCGAGGGGTTCCGGCGCTGGTTCTTGGAAATCGATCAGCAGTTCGTCGAATGGCGGAGCGAGGTCGCCGAGCTCCGCGAGGTGAATCCTGATCGGCTTCTAGCCCTGGGAAGGGTCCACCTGCGAGGTCGCGAGAGCGAGGTTGAGTTCGATCAGCCGATGGCGTGGCTGGTCGACTTCCGCGATGGCAAGGTGATTCGACTGGAGATGTTCCCCGAGCATTCCAAGGCACTCAAGGCCGCGGGGCTGTCGGAGTAAGCGAGCAGCTCGGAGACGAGGCCGGGCGCTCCCCTACAGTGGCGCGATGCCGAGGGTGCTATCAGTCAACGTCGGTCGGCCGCGGCCGATCCCTCATCGCGGCAAGCAGGTGATGACCGGGATCTACAAGGTGCCTGCGGAGGGTCGCGTCGCGGCGCGTGGCACGAACCTGGAGGGGGACGAGCAGGCCAATCGGAAGGTTCACGGCGGATTCGACAAGGCGGTCTATGCATACGCGCGAGAGGACTACGTGTGGTGGGAGGAGGAGCTGTCGATGGCGCTAGACCCCGGGACGTTCGGGGAGAACCTGACGACCCAGGGGATGGATCTCAACGAGGCGCTGGTCGGTGAGCGCTGGCGGGTGGGGACCGTGCTGCTCGAGGTCTCCGAGCCGCGCCTTCCCTGTTTCAAGCTCGGTCACAGGATGGGCACGCAGCGGTTCGTGAAGCGGTTCGCGAGGGCGCGGCGGACCGGGACCTATCTCCGCATCGTCGAGGAGGGCGAGCTGGGGGCGGGAGACCGGATCCAGGTCGTGTCCAGGCCGGACCACGGCGTGACGATCGGACTGTTCGCGGAGGCCCGCTTGGGGAACGGGGACCGCAAGTCGGAGATCGAGGAGAGGCTCGCCGGGCGGCCGGCCGCGTAGTCAGCGGGGGCGGTACATGCGCTCGGCGACCCGCAGCTTGACGCCCTTCGGCGCCTTGCTGGCGCGCATGAACCAGGGGAAGAAGCGGCCGGGGATCATCGAGCGCTTGTTTCGGTCGTAGGCGCTGAGCGCGTCGGTGACGCACTGCTCGGCGCTGATCATGCCCGGCGGGATCGGGGTGCTCTCGTCGTAGCCCGCGACGGACTGCCACTCCGTCTTCACCGGACCGGGATTGACCACGAGGACCTTGACGCCCGTTCCGCGCAGCTCCATCCAGAGCGCCTCCATGAAGGAGATCGCGAACGCCTTGCTGGCGCCGTAGGTGGCCTCGTAGGGGAGGGGCTGCATGCCGGCGGTGGAGGCGACGGTGATCACTCCGCCGCGTCGGCGCTCGACCATTCCGGGGACGAACGCGTGGGTGAGGGTGACGACGGCCTCGCAATTGACGCGGACCATCTCCGCCTCGCGGGCGGCGTCGAGCTCGAGGAGGCGGCCGCGGAGGCCGAAGCCGGCGTTGTTGACCAGCAGGTCCACGTCGGCGCCGAGCTGCTCTACCTTCCCCGGCAGGGAGGCGGCGTCCGCGACGAGGTCGCAGTCGATCACGTGCGCCGTCGTGGGGAGCTGCTCGGCCAGCCGCTCGAGGCGGTCGCGGCGGCGGGCGACCAGGATCAGGTCGTAGCCGCGCCCGGCTAGCTGGCGGGCGAACTCCTCGCCGATGCCCGCCGATGCGCCGGTGATCAGTGCCGTCTCTGCCACGGAATCCAGCCTATTCCGATGCGTGGCCGCGCGTCACGGGGGCAGCGCCGTCCGGGGTGCGAACATCGAGTGGATGGAGACCCGCATCGAGACCTTCGAGGACCGGATCCGCTCGCTGGAATCCGAGTACCTCTGGGACCTGGCGACTCCGTCCTATCCGGCGCGCCGGCGGGAGCCGGAACCAAACAGCCCTGTGCGGACGCCGTTCCAGCGTGACCGGGACCGGATCGTCCACTCGAAGGCGTTCCGGCGGCTCAAACACAAGACCCAGGTCTTCGTGGCGCCGGAGGGGGACCACTACCGGACGCGGCTCACCCACACTCTCGAGGCCTGCTTCATCTCGCGGACCGTCGCGAGGGCACTTGGGCTGAACGAGGACCTGACCGAGGCGGTCGGGCTGGGGCACGACCTGGGTCATCCGCCCTTCGGCCACATCGGCGAGGAGGTGCTCGACGAGGAGCTGCAGCGGCACGGGATGCGCTTCCGGCACAACGAGCACTCGCTGCGGGTCGTGGACGTGCTGGCACGTGAGGGGCGCGGGCTCAACCTGACCGAGCAGGTGCGCGACGGGGTCCTCAACCACACCGGGCCCGGGAAGCCGGCGACGCTCGAGGGTCGGGTGGTGCGGATCGTCGACCGGGTGGCGTACATCAACCACGACATCGATGACGCGGTGCGGGCGGGGATCATCTCCGAGGCGGATCTGCCGGCGGAGGAGATCGAGCTGCTGGGGGCGACCGGGGCGAAGAGGATCGACCTGCTGGTGCGCGACATGGTTGAGCGCTCTCGGAGTGAACGGGACATCGCGCAGAGTGAGGAGATCGGGGGCGCGATGCTGCGGCTGCGGAAGTTCATGTTCGAGCGGGTGTATCTCGGGCAGGAGGCGAGGGCCGAGCAGGAGAGGGCGCGGGTGGCGCTGCGGGCCCTGTTCGAGCACTACCTAGAGCATCTGGACGAGGTGCCGGCGACGGATCCCGCCGCAGGACCGGTGCAGCGGGTGACGGACTATCTGGCCGGAATGACCGACCGTTTCTGCCTCGCCACCTTCGAGCGGCTAGCCGGTCGTCAATAGGCTGATTCGGTGGCGAAGTTCACACCGGAGAGCAAGGACCGCGTCAAGGACGCGGCGGACATCATCGAGATCGTCTCGGCGTACACCGACCTCCAGCAGCGGGGGCAGGACTACTGGGGGAACTGCCCGTTCCACGACGAGCGGACCCCGTCGTTCAAGGTCAACCCGCGGGACAAGCTCTATTACTGCTTCGGATGCGAGGCCAGCGGTGACGTGTTCCGGTTCGTGGAGGAGAAGGAGGGGCTGACCTTTCCGGAGGCGGTGGAGTCGCTGGGCGAGCGCTACGGCGTGGAATTGGAGCGGGAGAGCGAGGACCCGCGTGCCGAGGAAAAGAGGCGGCGGAGGGCGCGGCTCTGGGAGCTGCTGGAGCGGAGCGCGAAGTTCTACGAGCGGTACCTGTGGGAGTCGCCGAAGGCCGGGCGGGCGAGGACGTATCTGGCCGAGCGGGGGCTGGGGGAGGAGGTGCTGCGGCGCTTCGGCGTCGGGATGGCGCCAAGCCCGTGGGACCAGGTGCTCAAGGGAAGCATCAGGGCGGGCTTCAAGCCGGATGAGCTGCTCGCCTCAGGGCTCGTCCAGAAGGGGCAGAAGGGCGGCCACTACGACCGCTTCCGGAACCGGATCACGTTCCCGATCCGCGACCAGCGCGGGCGGGTGCTCGGCTTCGGGGCCCGCGCCCTGACCGCCGATCAGCGGCCGAAGTACCTGAACTCGCCGGAGGGAGAGCTGTATCGCAAGAGCCACACGCTCTACGGGATCGACCGGGCGCGGGGACCGATCGCGAAGGCGAGGCGGGCGATCGTGGTCGAGGGCTACACCGACGTGCTGGCCCTGCACCAGGCCGGGGTGGAGGAGGCCGTGGCGATCATGGGGACGGCGATCACGCCGGAGCAGGTCTCGATGCTCGCCGGGCTGACCGATCTGGTGGTGCTGGCGCT
>DATBHQ010000079.1:0-5522 GCA_036557385.1 Solirubrobacterales bacterium
CCCCCCCCCCCCCCCCCCCCCCCCCCCCCCCCCCCCCCGCCCCCCTGGCCTCCAAGCTAGAAACGGCGAAGAGTGAGAGCGGCGAGAACGACCCCCGCGACGCCTACCAAATTGATTTTCATGGTCAGTCCGAAGGTCATCGCGAGGAATCGAAGATCGACGGTGACCGGCGGGTTCAGGCCGATCGTCGGCCCGCGGCTGATGAGGTCCTGAGCGCGACCGGCCGGCAGAAAGCTGCCGAGAATCTCGCCGAGGAGTGAGCCCACCACGAGGCCCGCGACGACGACCAGGAAGAACAGCCCGACGCGTCGCTGGGCTGCCATCTGAAGACAGCTTCAGGAAAGGATGAGGGGCTTCGCGTCGGTGACGATGCGGGTTTGCTTGGCGATCGCCTTGCGGATGAATTTCGGGAGGCTGAAGGCGTGCTGGTGCGTCACGCCGTCCCAGTACTCGAGCGTGCCCTTGACACGCTCAGCCATGAGCGTGTCCACCGCCGAGACCGTGAGACGGACCGGATCGACCTTCTTCGACGCCAGGATGAACCCCCATGGCGTGCCGAAGCAGGAGACGAAGCTCTGGTACGCGGCGACCACCGGGAACACCTCACGAAGGGTCCGGTGAATCGCGGAATGGAAGGCGAGCTCTCCGAGCTTGGTCATGCCGGCCTGCATCGTCATGGTCCCGCCGGGCGTGAGCCGCTCCCGGACGAGGGTATAGAACTCCTTGGTGAAGAGCATCCGCGCTGGACCGTCCTCGAGGGGCTCGACCAGGTCAATCGTGATGAAGTCGAAGCGGTCCTTGGTGTGCTCCAGGTACGCCCGGGCGTCCTCGTGCCGGACTTCCGTCCTCGGATCGTCGAATGCTCCTCGGTGCATCTCGGAGAGATGGGTCTTGCAGAGCTCCACGACCTCCTGGTCGATGTCGACCATGACGGCGCGGGTCACCGAGGGGTACCGCAGGATCTCCCGGAGCGTCGCGCCCTCTCCGCCGCCGATCACCAGGGCGCTCTGGGGCGCGGCTTCGGTCGTCAGCATTCCCGGGTGAACCAGGGCCTCGTGGTAGATGAACTCGTCACCCTGGCTGGACTGGATGCGCCCGTCGAGCACCAGCGTCTTGCCGTAGGCGGCCGTCTGGAGGATCTCGACGTGCTGGAACTTGGTCTGGGCCTCGACCAGCGTCCGGGCGATCGCGTGCATGTGGCCTTCGAACGCCGTCGTGGTCTCGAAGAACCACTTGTACGACTGCGAGTTGATCAACTGACGGGAACCGCAGCCCTGTTGATGATCGGCACCGACGAGTTGAGGAACATGCCGCGTTGCATCTCGACGATCGAGGTGCGCTCGGCCGCGAACTGCTCGACCAGGTAGTTGGCTGCGACCTCCGGCTGGAGAACCTCGCCGCAGGAGAAGATGTCCACGGCCGCGTACCGGTACTCCGGCCAGGTGTGGATCGCGAGGTGGGACTCAGCGATGACGACCACTCCGCTGATTCCGAACGGGTTGAACTCATGGAAGACGACATCGACGATGGTTGCTTGGGCCCGCTTCGCCGCCTCGACCAGGGCCCCCTTGACGGCCTCGAGGCTGTTGATGGCGTCAGGGTCGCAATCGAACATCTCGAGCAAGAGGTGTCGTCCCAGTGCGTTCAATCCTTTTGTCCCCCTTTCACCGATCCGTTCATCTACCGCACCTCTCCTGCGACGCTCTGCTTTGCGTCGCTTTTACGTTCGAAAAAATTTCGCTTCCTTCTCAAAACTTGTTTCACTGTAGGGTCCGTTTTGACCCATTGCAAGAAAAAAACGCCTTTCTGGCACCTCCGACGTCCTCTCCGCGTCCGACAACGCTCCTCCGACCTCCGAGAGCACCGCGGCGAGCGCGCGCGGCGTGAGCGCGGCAGGTTCGAGGCGACCACGCGGACTCCGAGAATGCCGCGGCGACCGCGCGCGGAAGGCCGAAACCGACACGGGGCCCGAAACTCGGCGCCGAGCTCTCGCCGCGTCGCTCGCTGCCGCCCCTCGCGCCGTGCAGTTTCTGCTCGCACTTTCTACTTGCAAACGCTCGTCGAGCGGCTAGAGTGGCGTGGAATTCATGCGCGCAGTCGCTCCGAGCTTCATCGGTTGCACCCTGCCGTTCTCCGACGCCCGCATCGTCATCTTCGGCATCCCGTTCGAAGGGCGGGTGAACCTCCGGAAGGGCGCCGACGCCGGCCCGCGCGACGTCCGGCTCGGCTCGGAGTCGATCGAGACCTACTCGCCGGCCCTCGTGCGCGACCTGGAAGACCTGGCCATCACCGACATCGGCGACTGCGAGCTCCCGGACGGTGTCTCGCCGCGCGAGCAGCTCGACGCCGCGCGCAAGCAGATCGCCGCGTGGTGGCGCCCCGGCCTGATCCCGTTCATGCTGGGCGGTGACCACACGGCGACGGTGTCGGTGATCGAGGTCCTGGCGCCCGCGTTCCCCGACCTTCGCATCCTCCACCTCGATGCCCATCCGGACCTGCGCGAGGAGTTCCTGGGAGAGCGCTACAACTACGCCTCGGCGCTCGCCCGGGTGATGGATACGGTGCCGCCGGAGCGCGTCTACCAGGTCGGGATCCGCACGGGCGCCCGCGAGGAGTACTACCGCAAGCGGCCCCACTTCTTCCCGATGTACCCGATGGTCAGCGGCCACCCGGTCGAGGTCGTCCGCCGCCTGCTGCCCGAGCTCCAGCGCCACCCGCTCTACGTCACGATCGACATCGACGTGCTCGACCCGGCCGAGGCGCCGGGGACGGGCTCCCCCGAGCCCGGCGGGCTCCGGGTGCCGGAGCTGGTCGAGATCGTCCGATCGCTCGAGGGCTGCCCGGTGATCGGCGGCGATCTCGTGGAGGTCGCCCATGCCTGGGACCCGACCGGCCGCACCGGCATCGCGGCCTCCTGGGTCATCCGGGAGGCGCTCCTGGCCTGGTGGGGCGCGCCTCGTTGAGGCTTCGCGAGAAGAGCCGCATCCGCGAGTACAGCGCGCCGCGGTTCTACGAGATCGCCTTCGAGCTGAACCGCAAGGGCGAGGTCGACTTCCTCGTCCACTGCTTCAAGCGCTACTCGCGGCGGCGCGTCCGGAGCGTCGTCGACATCGCCTGCGGCACGGGGCCTCACCTGATGCGGCTGGCCGACCGCGGCTATGCCATGTCCGGGCTCGATCTGTCGCCCCGGAACATCGAGTTCCTGGGCCAGCGGCTGGCGGCGAACGGCCACACCGGCGAGCTGGTCGTCGGCGACATGACGAACTTCCGCCTCGCGCGCCCGGTCGATGCCGCCATCTGCATGCAGGATTCGCAGGGGCATCTGCTGAAGAACGAGCAGATCCTGGCGCATCTGAAATCGGTGGCTCGATGCCTCAAGCGAGGCGGGCTCTACGTCTTCGACCGCTACGTGGCCTCGTCGTGGACCAACCCGGCGCGGAGCTGGTCGTGGTCCCGGCGGCGCGGCCGCCTCATCGTGCGGGCGTCCTTCTCGGCCCTGAACGACGTCGACCCGGTGAGCCAGGTGTTTCGCGAGCGCATGACGCTCGAGGCCATCGAGAACGGCACGCGCCGGCTCTACCGGCAGACTCACCTCTCGCGCATGGTCTTCCCTCAGGAGCTCAAGACCCTGGTCGAGCTGGCCGGCGGCTTCGAGTTCGTCCAGTGGTTCTTTGGCTTCAAGCCCGCGCAGGTCCTCGAGCGCACCCGGCACCCGATCATCATGGTCGTCGTCCTGCGCAAGAAGTAGGCGTGAAGCCGCCCGGCGCTGTCGGGGTCGGGCGCCGCGTCTTCATTCGCCCCCCGACGGCCCGCGACCGCGACGCGTTCCTGGCTCTCGTCCGATCCAGCCGCTCACACCTCCGCCCCTGGGTCGATCCGCCCGCCAGCCGTCCGGGCTTCGCGGCCTATCTGCGGCGCGCCCGGCGGCCCACCGAGCGGGCGTTCCTGGTGTGCCGGCGCGAGGACAACACGATCGTCGGGGTGATCAACGTGAGCCAGATCTTCCTCGGCGCCTTCCGCAGTGCCTACCTCGGCTACTACGCGGGTGCCTCGCACGCGGGAAAGGGCTACATGAGCGAAGGCCTCCGGCTGGTCATCCGGAACGCCTTCTCGAAGCTCGGGCTCCACCGCCTGGAGGCGAACATCCAGCCGGCGAACCGGGCATCGCTCCGTCTCGTGCGGCACGCGGGCTTCCGGCGCGAGGGATTCTCGCCTCGCTACCTGAAGGTCCTCGGGCGCTGGCGCGACCACGAGCGCTGGGCGGTGACCGTCGAGGACGTGCGGCGATGACGCGCGGCCGGCCGACGCTTCGGCTCAAGCGCGGGCACGACACGCCGCGCACCCACCCCTGGATCTTCAAGGGCGACGTCGCCGAGGTGAGCGACGTCGCGCCGGGCTCCGAGGTCACGGTCATCGACTCGGCCGGCCGCTTCGTCGGTCGCGGGCTCTACAATCCGCGACCGGGACTCTGCTGTCGCCTCCTGACCTGGACCGACGAGCCGCTCGACGCCGCCTTCGTCCGCCGCCAGCTCGAGCGCGCGCTGGCCCTGCGCGCGCGCGGCCAGGCCCAGCCACCGGCGCTCTGTCGCCTGGTGTGGAGCGAGGCCGACGGCCTTCCCGGGCTCGTCGTCGACCGCTACGGGTTCGTCCTGGTCATGCAGTGCCTCACCCTCGGCATGGCGCGCCTCAGGCCGACGATCGTGGAGGCGCTCGCGGGGCTGCTCGGCGACGTCCAGGTCTTCGAGATGGACGACGAGGCGGCGGCCCGGCTCGAGGGGTTCTCGGCCGCCCGCGGATGGGCGCGCGGCTCCGGGCCCAGAAGCGTCCGGGTGAACGAAGGCGGCGTGGGCTTCGACGTGACGATCGGGGTCGGCCACAAGACCGGGCTCTACCTGGATCAGCGCGAGAACCGGCTACGGCTCGGCGCCCTGGCCCGGGATCGGGACGTCCTGGATGTTTTCAGCTACACCGGGGGCTTTGCCTGCCATGCCCTCCACGGCGGGGCCCGGCGGGCCGTCTGCATCGAGTCATCGCCCGACGCGATCGCCGGCGCCCGCCAGAACCTGGCGCTGAACGGCGTGGCCGCGCGCGCCGAGATCGTCGCCACGAACGCCTTCGACGAGCTGCGACGGCTCGAGCGTACGGGCGCGCGCTTCGGGGTGATCGTCCTCGACCCACCACCCTTCGCGCGCAACCGGTCGGCGGTCGACGCCGCGGCCCGCGGCTACAAGGAGATCAACCTGCGTGCGCTGCGGATGCTCGAGCCGGGCGGGAGCCTCCTGACGTTCTCGTGCTCCCACCACGTCTCGGAAGCCCTCTTCGAGGACCTCTGTCGCGACGCGGCCGCCGACGCCACCGTCCGAATCCGTGTCGCCGATCGCCTCACTCAGGCCAGCGACCACCCAGTCCTCCTCAGCGTCCCCGAAACCCGCTACCTCAAAGGCCTCCTCCTGGAAGCTCTCTGACGCTTTGAGGCGCCCGGGGTGGGGGGGGGGGGGGGGGGGGGGGGGGGGGGGGGGGGG
>DATBHQ010000080.1:0-3756 GCA_036557385.1 Solirubrobacterales bacterium
GCCGGCCAGGTGATCAACGTCTTCGCCAAGGCAGCGCACGCGCCCGAGGCGGCGATGCGGATCGACTCGCGGATGTTGGACTTCATCCCCAAGCAGGTCCGCTCGGGGCTGACCATGCTGCCGCCGGTGAAGCGGATCACCGACCAGGTGCTCGCCGACCTGGGGATCCCGCGGTCCGTGCTCGTCTACATCAACTACCCGACCGACTTCGACTCGACCAAGACGCAGACGGCGCTCGAGGGGACCGGGATCTCGGTCCCGCCGCTGCGCAGCTACGCCGAGCGGCTGTGGGACTACTGGGAGCGCAACCTCGATCCCGACCTGTTCAAGGACCGCTCGCTGTCCGGCGCGATCGGCGGCAAGGTCGTCCTGATCACCGGGGCCTCCTCCGGAATCGGCAAGGCGGCCGCCGTCAAGTGCGGAGCGGCGGGCGCCGACGTGCTGCTGGTCGCCCGGACGCCCGAGAAGCTCGAGGAGACGAAGGCCGAGATCGAGGAGGCGGGGGGGACCGCTCACATCCATCAGTGCGACCTCTCCGACCTCGAGGACGTCGAGAGAATGGCGCGGGAGGTGCTCGAGGAGCACGGCCGCGTCGACGTCCTCGTCAACAACGCGGGCCGCTCGATCCGGCGCTCGGTCGAGCTCTCCTACGAGCGCTTCCACGACTTCGAGCGGACGATGCAGCTCAACTACTTCGGCTCGCTCCGGCTGATCCTCAGCCTGCTGCCCACCATGCGCAAGCGGACCGAGGGCCGGAAGGGCGGGCACATCATCAACGTCAGCTCGATCGGCGTGCAGACCCACACGCCTCGCTTCTCCGCGTACGTCGCCTCCAAGGCCGCCCTTGACGCCTGGTCGCGCTGCGTCGCCTCCGAGGTGATCGACGACGGGGTCCACATCACCACCATCTACATGCCGCTGGTGCGAACGCCGATGATCGCGCCGACCAAGATGTACGACGCGTTCCCCACCATCACCCCGGACGAGGCCGCGGAGATGATCACCAGGGCGATGATCACCAAGCCGAAGAAGGTGGCGACCCGGCTCGGCAACTTCGGTGAGCTGCTCTACAACATCGCGCCGAAGGCCTCCGACGCGATCCTCAACACCGCCTACAAGCTCTTCCCCGACTCGAAGGCTGCCAAGGGGAAGCCGGAGGGCGACGGCAAGCCCGCCGAGAAGGAGGAGGAGCTCTCCACCGAGGGCGTCGCCTTCGCGTATCTGATGCGCGGCGTGCACTGGTAGTCAGTGGCAACCGCGACGCGCCGGCTGAAGCACTGGGGCTGGGGATACGAGGACCAGCAGCTCCCGCGCGATCAGGTTGAGGGGATAGCCAGGGCGATCACCGACCGGCTCGGGTTCGAGGTCGATCAGATCGAAGAGCCGGTGCCGCTCGACGCGGTAGATCTGCCGAAGAGCCGGCTGAAGGCGCCGACTCATCTCACCGAGGTCTTCTCGGACGATCCGTACGACCGGATATCCCACGCGCTCGGCAAGGCCTACCGGGACGTGGTCCGCGGCTTCCGGGGCGAGTTCCCCAATCCGCCGGACCTGGTCGCCCATCCCGAGTCTCCCGAGGACGTGGACCTCGTCCTCAACTACTGCGCGGACGAGAGGGCGGCGGCGATCCCCTACGGCGGGGGCACCAGCGTGGTGGGCGGCGTCGAGCCGCGCGGGCTGGAGGGCTACCGCGGTGCGGTCAGCGTCGACATGAAGCGGATGAACCGGGTGCTCGAGGTGGACCCGATCTCGATGGCGGCGCGGATCCAGGCCGGCGCGACGGGGCCGGGGCTCGAGGACCAGCTCCGCGAGCATGGGCTCACCCTGCGCCACTTCCCGCAGTCGTTCGAGTACTCGACGCTGGGCGGCTGGATCGCCACCCGCGCCGGCGGCCACTTCGCGACGCTCTACACGCACATCGACGACCTGGTCGAGTCGGTGCGCGCGGTGACGCTGGATGGTGAGTGGGAGAGCCGCCGCCTCCCCGGGTCCGGAGCGGGGCCGAGCCCCGACCGGATGCTGCTGGGCTCGGAGGGGATCCTCGCCGTGGTCGTCGACGCCTGGGTTCGCGTGCGGGAGAGGCCCTCCGAGAAAGCGTCTTGCGGCGTGGCCTTCGAGACGTTCGAGGCCGGTGCCGAGGCCGTGCGCGAGCTCTCGCAGTCTGGGCTCTATCCGACGAATTGCCGGCTACTCGACGCCGTCGAGTCGGAGACCTCCTCCGCGGGACCGCCGGGCAAGGCCGTGCTGGTGCTCGGCTTCGAGGCGGCCGGGGTGCCGGTGGGGGAGCGGATGGAGCTGGCGCTTGAGATCTGCCGCGCACGCGGCGGCGAGCCGGGGGAGGTTCGTCAGGGCTCGGGCGACTCCGGTGGGGACGCCGTCGGCGCCTGGCGGAACGCGTTTCTCCAGGCGCCTTACCTGCGCGACTCGATGGTCGCCTGCGGGGTCCTCTCCGACACCTTCGAGACGGCAATCACCTGGGACCGCTTTCCGGATTTTCACGCCGAGGTGATGGAGACGGCGAGGCGCGCGGTGGCGGCGGCGAGCGGCGGCCCCGCCGAGGGGCCGGGCTCGCCGCGGATCAGCTGTCGCTTCACCCACGTCTACCCGGACGGGCCGGCGCCCTACTACACCGTGCTCGCCCAGGCCAGGCGCGGCGACGAGGTGGCCCAGTGGGACGAGATCAAGGCCGCGGTCTCCGACACGGTGATCGGCGCCGGCGGGACGATCACCCACCACCACGCGGTCGGCCGCGACCACCGGCCCTGGTACGACCGTCAGCGACCCGACCCGTTCGCCGACGCCCTGCGCGCAGCCAAGCACGAGCTCGATCCGGGCGCGGTCCTGAATCCGGGCGTTCTTATCAGCCCGTGAGGCGCTCTACCCTTCGCAATTCATGGCCGGCCCCCTGACCAGGGAGAGGCCCGAGACCCAGGCACCCGAGGCGACCGCCGACGTCCCGGCCTCCAAGCCCCGCCGCGGCATCGTGCACGCGGCGATCGTCGCCCTGCGACCGCAGGAGTGGGTCAAGAACCTGCTGGTCTTCGCCGGCCTGCTCTTCTCCGCGAAGTTCAAGGACTTCGACGCGGTCGTGGACGCGAGCATCACCTTCGCCGCCTTCTGCATGGTCGCCTCGGCCGGCTACCTCGTCAACGACGCCCACGACGTCGCCGAGGACCAGCAGCATCCCAAGAAGCGCTTCCGCCCGATCGCCGCGGGCGAGCTGCCGATCCCCACCGCGATCGGCCTCGCGGTAGTGCTCGCCGTCGCCGCCCTGGCTGGCTCAGCCGTGATTGAGGGGCTCGAGGTCGGCGGCCTGGTCCTCGCCTACGGCGTGGGGACGACGCTCTACTCCTACGTGCTCAAGCACGAGGTGATCCTCGACGTGATGACGATCTCCGGCCTCTTCGTGCTGCGGGTGCTCGCCGGCGCCGTGGCGGTCGGGGCCGACGCATCGGCCTTCCTGCTGCTCTGCACGGGGATGGTCGCGCTCTTCCTCGGCTTCACCAAGCGCCGCCAGGAGGCCACCTCGGAGCTCCACGCCGGGACCAAGAGCCGCCCGGTCCTCGAGCACTACTCGATCCCCTTCCTCGACCAGATGGTCGCGATGGTGACCGCGGCGACGGTGATGAGCTACTCGATCTACGCCGTCAACTCGCCGCTGATCGGGTCGAAGATGCTCGCCACCCTGCCGCCGGTGCTCTACGGGATCTTCCGCTACCTCTATCTGATCTACGACCGCAAGGACACGCGCTCCAC
>DATBHQ010000081.1:0-2328 GCA_036557385.1 Solirubrobacterales bacterium
CGCAGGTCGTAGTGCTCGGAGGTGGCCGAGTGCTTCTGGAACGCGAAGCGGGGGTGCTTGCGGCGCGCCCGGCCCTTACTGCCCCTGCCGCTTGGCTCCTTGGTCTTCGAGAAGTCCCGCTTGCTCTCGTATTCGGCGAGGGATCCCTTCTTCTTCCCCGCCATCAGACCGCGACCTCCAGCTCCGAGATCGAGTCGGCGAGCGCTCCGCGCAGTCCGTCGAGGCCCGAGATCGCCTCCGGGTCCGAGCAGAGGCCGAAGGCGAGCTCGCCGCCCAGCGAGATGATCGAGATGCGCAGGGCGTGCCGGTCGGCCGGCTCGGCGAAGGAGCTGAACTCCTCCACCGCGTGGCCGAGGATCAGGGGCCGCTGCCTGGGCCCGGGCACGTTCGAGACCGAGAGGGCGAACTCGCGCGGTCCGGAGGTCAGCCTGGTGACCCCGCGGTAGAGCGGCCGGAACCTGCCCAGCGCGTGGAAGAACGCGTAGAGCGTGTCGGCGTCGTGGTCGAGCTTCCGCTCGCTCGTCTCCGTGTTGATCAACCTCAGGCGGGTGGCGGGGTCGGGCTCGGACAGCGGCAGGTCGAGGTTCATGAAGGAGTCGCGGTTGCCGAGCTGGCCGGCGTCCTCCTCCCGCGCGTGCAGGCAGACCGGGCACTGCACCCGCAGGTCGGCGGCGATCCCGCCGGCCTCGGGCAGCCAGCGCCGCAGGCCGCCGGCGACCACCGCGAGGACCACGTCGTTCACGGTGACCTTCTCCGCGGCACCCTTCTCGATCCGCTTGAGCCGCTGGAGCGGGAAGCTGCTCCAGGCGACCTCGCGCGCCGGCCCGATGTGCTGATCGAGGTTGGTGTCCCGCCCGGGTCGGAGCTCTCGCCAGAGAGAGCTCGGCAGGCGGACCAGGATCCGCGCCTCGCGGGCCTCCGCCGCCGGCGGGGTCGAGGTGCCGGCGGCGGGGAGCGCGCTGGTGGAAGCTCCGGCGGGCTCGGCCGGCCGGGAGCTCGGCTTCGGCGCCGCCGACTCGTCCGCATCCCAGAGCAGCCCCGCGATCATCCGGATCGCGCTCACCCCGTCGGCCATCGCGTGGTGGATGCGGCCGACCAGCGCCACCCGGTCGCCGGTCAGAGGCAGCGCATCGAGCCGCCAGAGGGGGCGGGTGTGGTCGAGTCGCTCCGAGAGCAGCTCGCCGACGGCGCGGCGAAGCTCCTCGTCGGAGAGCGGATCGGCGTGTCCCGGTTCGGCGACGTGCCAATCGAGATCGAGCTCGGGCGCGTCGACCCAGGCTGGCCGGCCGAGCCGCAGGCGCGGCTCCTCGGCCCGCTGGCTGAGCCTCGGGAATCCCTTCATGCGCCCGCCGACCTGCTCGCGCAGCGCGTCCACCGACAGGGGCCGCCCGTCCGAGCCGGGCGCGACGACCAGGACCTTGCCCGTGTGCCCCTTGATCACCGCGGACTCGAGGCGCAGGATCTGGGCGTCGTCCTGGCTCAGCCGCTCCCTCGTCGCCTTGGCCATGCCCGGATCATGCCGCGCGCGGCCGTCGCTGTCACCCCCGTTTCCCAGGCTGAACGACGGGTACCCCTCTCGGGAACGACAAACAAAGGAGACGATCTCACTATGGGTGAGCACATCGATGAGGCGAAGGGTCGCGCGAAGGAAGCGGCCGGAGACCTCACCAACGACGACGAGATGAAGCGCGAGGGCAAGGTGGATCGTGCGACCTCGAGCGTCAAGGACAAGGTCGGCGACGTGGCCGACAAGGTGAAGGACACCCTCGGCAAGGATCGCGATTCAGACGACTGACACCGCCCGCCTGTAAAAGCTGAGCAGGGAAGCCTGGGCCGGAGCGTTTGCTCCGGCCCTTTCTTTTGTGCATGGGGAGAACTACTTACTCAAGTCCCGCAATTCGCCCCGATGACGGCGGCCCCGGCCGACGGCGAGAATGCTGTGCGAAGGGAGAAGGAAGAAGCAAGAAGCGCAGGGAATTTCCGCCCGCCGTATCGACTCACACGGGCCGCCCTAGGGGGGCGGCCCGTTTTTTTTGCTCAGTCGTGCTCGCCGACGAGCGCCCGGGCCATCTCGTCCGGGGCCGGCGCCTCGCCGTGGAGCTCGAGCAGGTGGATCGCGACCAGGGCGATCGCGAGGCCCTCGATCGGCTGGAAGATCCCCTCGGCGATCAGGTTCACGACCACCAGCACCCCGACGCCCTCGAACGGCGCGACGATCGCCTGAACGATGATCTCGGTGAGGATGATCGCGCCGACCGCGATCACGAACACCTGGCGCGCCCGTCCGCGGACCAGCCGGATGCTGCGCGCGAGCGCCTCCCGCACCCC
>DATBHQ010000082.1:0-3035 GCA_036557385.1 Solirubrobacterales bacterium
GGCTCGACGGGTTCGACTGGACCTACGTTAACTACGCGCCGATCGTGCTCGGGGTCCTGTTCGTGGGAGCGGCGCTCGGCTGGATCAGGGCCCGCCACCACTTCACCGGCCAGGTCCGGACGATCTCGGAGGAGCCGCTGCCGCTCGAGACCTCCGCGCCCTAGCGGTCCGTGACAGACCGGCGCTAAGTTGGCGAGCATGCCTCGCCCGCTGATCGGAGTCTGCGCCGCGATCGAGCCCGCCAGCTACGGGGCGTGGAAGGACGAGCCCGCGACGCTGCTGCCGCTCTCCTACTCGCGCGCGATCCACGGAGCCGGCGGCATGATGGCGATGCTGCCGCCCGACCGCGTCGCGGAGGAGGACCCCGGCGAGCTGCTCGATCGGATCGACGCGCTCGTCCTCGGCGGCGGCGCCGACATCGATCCCGGCGCCCAGGGGGTCGAGGCGCACGCCGAGACCGTCGGCACCAATCCCGACCGGGACCGCTTCGAGATCGCGCTAGCCCTCGCCGCGCTGGACCGCGGGATGCCGCTGCTCGGCGTCTGCCGGGGGATGCAGGTGCTGAACGTCGCCTGCGGCGGCACCATCGACCAGCACATCCCCGAGCGCCTCGGGCACGACCGGCACCGCCCCGTCCCGGGCTCCTGGGCGGAGCACGACGTGCGCATCGAGCCGGGATCCCTCGCCGCGGCCGCGGCAGGCGCCGAGTCGCTCACCGTGAAGAGCCATCACCACCAAGGCGTCGACCGGATCGCCGAACGGCTCAGCGCGTCCGCCTGGGCGACCGACGACGACAGCGTCGAGGCGATCGAGTCAGGAGACGGCGGCTTCGTCCTCGGGGTGCTCTGGCACCCGGAGGAGGACCCGTCGGACGGCGTGATCCCCTCGCTGGTCTCGCGAGCGGGGCGGTAGCTCCGCCCGCTCGCGCCCGGGCCGCACGATCACGACCTCGCCCTGCGCGTGCTCGAGCAGCCAGGCGACGTCCTCGGAGCTGAACCCGTCGTCGCCGTTGCTCGCCCCCGCGGCGACGATCCGGTCGAACGTCTCCTCGTCCATCAGGCGCGAGAGGGCGTGCCTCACCGTCCGGCCGCGCTCGATCCGGGAGTCGACCGCCACCCCGTACGTCATCGCCTTCTGCTCGACCGCTTCGAGCAGGGGCAGGGCGGCCTCGGCCTCCTTCCTCAGCGGCGTCTCGATCGCGACGCTGAGCGGAACGACCGCGAGGTACGCCGGCGCCAGCGTGGCGTTCTCGGCGCGGGCGAGTCTTAGAGCGGCATTGAACGCCGGGGTGGAGAGCGCCTCCCCGACGAAGGGAAAGAGGATCCTCGTGCCCGAGGGCAGGACGGCAGCGGCCGCCCGCCGCCGCCGGAGCTCGCGGACGAGCAGATAACCGGTCGAGCAGGCGAAGGCCAGGGCGATGGCGAGCAACACGAAGTGGAGCGTGGTCACGAGGCCTCGCCCTCGTCGCCGATCAGCGAGCGATCGGCGACGACCCGCAGGTCGACGCCGGGCAGCGCCTCGATCAGCCTCGTGGTGAGGGCCGGCCTGAATCGCTTGAGGCCAGCGCGCGGCGAGGGCGTCCCGAGCAGGACGTAGGTGCTGCCGCGCTCCTCCGCGACCTTCCTGACGGCCTGGACCAGGTCGTCGCCCTCCTCGATCAGCAGCTGGGCGCCGAGCACCGAGGCGAGCCGACGCACCGCGTTGATCTGGTCCTGCTCCTCGCCCCTCGGCGTCTGTCCGGGGCGCTTCACCCAGAGCACGTCCAGGTCCGCCCCCAACCGCTGCGCCGAGCGCCAGGCGCGGCGGACCAGCCGCTGGGCACGGGGCGTCGGCTTGATCAGCGCGAGCAGTTTCTCCCCCACCGCCTGGGTCGCAGCCGAGTCGATCATGCGGTCCTCCCGCCCGCCGACCACCTCGCGAACCAGCCGCTTGGACTCGACCTCCTCCGCCACCTGCCGCAGGGCCACCTCGCGCAGCGCGTTCAGGTTCTCGATCCGGAAGAAGTTGTTGAGCGCCGAGTCGATGCGCTCGTTCGGATAGATCTTCCCCGCTCGGAGCCGGTCCAGCAGGGCCTCCGGGGTGAGGTCGATGAGCACGACCTCGTCCGCGTCGTTGAGGACGGCATCGGGCATCGTCTCCCGAACCCGGACCCCGGTGAGCTCGCAGACGCTGTCGTTGAGGGTCTCGAGGTGCTGGACGTTGACCGTGGAGAAGACGTCGATGCCGGCCTTGAGCACGTCCCCGACGTCCTCGTAGCGCTTCTCGTGCTCGAGTCCGGGAGGGTTGGTGTGGGCGAGCTCGTCGATCAGGGCGAGGTCCGGCGCGCGGCGGATCACCGCGGGGAGGTCCATCTCCTCCATGTCGGTGTCCCGATAGGCGACCGATCGCCGCGGCACGAGCTCGAGTTCGCCGGCCTGCTCCACGGTCTCCGTCCGCCCGTGCGGCTCCAGGTAGCCGATCACGACGTCCCGCCCCGCATCCGATTCGGCACGACCCTCCTGCAGCATCCGGTAGGTCTTGCCGACGCCGGCGGCCATGCCGAGGAACACCTTCAGTCGTCCTCGCTCACGCACCGAGCACCCCGTGGACGATCAGGTCGATCAGCTTGATGCCGACGAACGGAGCGATCAAACCGCCCAGGCCGTAGATGAACAGGTTCCGGCGCAGCAGTGCGCTCGCGCCCGATGGCCGGTACCGCACCCCCCGCAGCGCCAGGGGGATCAGCAGCGGGATGATCAGCGCGTTGAAGACGATCGCCGAGATGATCGCCGACTCCGGCGTGCCCAGGCTCATGATGTTGAGCTTGTCTAGTGGCCCGTGGTCGGCTCCCTGTGCCGCATAGGTCGTGGCGAAGATGGCCGGCAGGATCGCGAAGTACTTGGCTACGTCGTTGGCGATCGAGAACGTCGTCAGGGCGCCGCGGGTGATCAGCAGCTGCTTGCCGACCTCGACGATCTCGATCAGCTTCGTCGGGTTGGAGTCGAGGTCGACCATGTTGCCCGCCTCGCGGGCAGCCTGGGTGCCGGTGTTCATCG
>DATBHQ010000083.1:0-21905 GCA_036557385.1 Solirubrobacterales bacterium
AGAACGAACGTGGTCATGGCGAATCCGGCAAGCCCCAGGGGGCCCGGATCGGCAGGAACCCACGATGCTCCTGACCTCGAAGATTCCATCTAAATCTCTCCTTCCTGTGCCGCCGAACCACGCGGCCCAACACTCACACACAGCGCCGCGGTTCGGCAGGCGGCTGGTAGTGAGGCTGTTCCCAAGCGCCATACCCCGTGTTAAGCGTTCGCTAACGCGGGCGGCGGTTTGGGTGTCCGCTTGCGGTCAGAGGCCGGCGGCCTCGGCCAGGAGCGAGACCTGCTCGGGATCCGGGGACGACGGGAAGAGGACCAGCTCGTCGCAGCCGGCCGCCTCGAAGCCGGAGACGTACTGCTTGACCGTGTCCGCGTCCTTGGCCGTGGAGTCCACGATCTGCTGCGCGGTGTCCTCGCCGAGCCAGGCGTAGTAACCCTTGCCGAGGGAGCGCTCAGCGTTCTGCTGGGCGTCGGGACCGAGGGAGAAGTAGGACAGAGCCATGGTGTACGGCTTTCCCTCCCGCTCCTCGCCCTGCCAGTACTCGGTCAGCTGATCGAGGCTCTCCTTGAATGCGTCCGGGGTGGAACCGCCCTGGGTCCAGCCGTGGGCGTGCCTGGCCGCGCGCTCGAGGGAGGTCTCGATGTAGCCGCCCACCAGGAGGGTGGGGCCGTTCTTCTCGGGGCGAGGGCCGACCTTGGACTCGAGCTCCCCGTCGCCGTCCCAGATGGCGCGGATCCTCGGGAGCGCGTCGTCGAGCCAGGCGCCTCGGGCGGACATATCGATGCCGCTGATCTCGTAGTCGTCGTCGCGGCCGCCGAGGGCGATGCCGAGGACGGCGCGGCCGCCGCCGGCGAGGGCGTCGAGGGAGAGGACCTGCTTGGCGATCATGGCGGGGTTCTGGCGGAGTGGCCCGAGCATGACGTCGGTGGCCAGGCGGATTCGCTCGGTCACGGCCGCGGCGGCGGAGAGGGCAACGATGGGCTCGTAGTTCGAGTAGACGATCCGGTCGATCGTGCCTAGGGTGCTGAACCCCGCGTCCTCCGCGGCGCGGGCCCAGTCGGTGAGTTGCCTGCCGGTGGTGCCTGCCACCGCGTTGGGAAGTCCGATTCCGAGCTCCATCTGGGCTCCTTTCGTTCGACCTAGAGTGGATGTGTGACCGATTCGGAACCTACCGAGGTTGTTGCGTGGGCAAACAAGCTGCTCGAGGAGGCGCGGGTGGCGCGGCTGGGTTTGGTGGACGAGGAGGGGGCGCCCCGGGTGCTGCCGGTGACCTTCGCGGTGGCGGAGGGGCGGATCTGGAGCGCGATCGATCGGAAGCCGAAGACTGCGGCGGAGCCGGCGCGGCTGCGGTACCTGCGGCGGGACCCGAGGGCCGCGCTGACCGTCGATCGGTACTCCGACGACTGGGAGGAGCTCGCCTGGGTGCAGGTGCTGGGGCGCGTCGAGGTCGTGGCGGTGGCTGACGGCGGGGCCGGGCTCGAGGCGCTCAGGGTGAAGTACGAGCCGTATCGGGAGGAGGCTCCGCCGGGGCCGCTGCTGGCGCTCGAGCCGGAGCGGTATCTGTGGTGGCGGGCCGCCGATCAGGGGAAGGTCGGCGGATAGCCGAGGGGGCCGACCTCACTCTCGAAGAGGGGGCTCACTCCGAACGCATCCTCCGCCGGCGGCGGCTCCAGGTCCTCGAACCAGTCGAAGACGCAGTAGACGACCTCCTCGGGCTCGAGGTCCGGATGGACGCTGACCGCCAGCAGACTTTCGCCTGACTCAATACGAACCGCGTAGGGATGAAAGAGGTCGCTCAGATAGGCGACGAGGTCGGCTTGCGGGAGCTCACCGGTCAGGACGGTGAAGTGGACGCAGCCGCTGGGCGTCACGATCTCCTCGACCGGACGGATTCCCATTTCGTCCGCAGGGCCCAGGCGGACCAGGTCGCCGAAGTTCAGGCTGTCGACGAAGAAGGGGACGTTTTGGATGACGGCCTGGTTCGGGTCGGCTGGGTCCGGGAGCGCCTGCATCGTCTCGCCCGAGCAGAAGGGGACGTGGCGCACGATCGCCGAGACGGTGAGGGTCGGTTGCTCTCCCCTCATCGGTCGTTGTCTCCCGGCGTGAGTTGCGGATCGGGAGGGCCGAGGCGGGCGTAGCGGCGTCCGCGGCGCGTGATCAGGATCTCGTCGCCGGCGCTGGCGCGCTCCATCCAGTACCCGAAGTGGTTGCGGAAAAGATGAGCGCCGACGATGATCGCTGCATCACCGTCGGCGCTGGAGGTGGAGCCAGGGGGACTCGAACCCCCGACCTCCTGACTGCCGGTCAGGCGCTCTCCCAGCTGAGCTATGGCCCCAGAGAGGATGTAATCAGCGGCCAAGTGTAACGCCGCCCTCTGGCCGTTCTTGGCAGGAGTGACGCGGAGCGAAATCCAGTCGCGACCATCAACGACGTCGAGTGGGACCAGGAAGCATTCCTTGAGGTCCTCGCAATATGCCGCGAAGAAATCGACTTCGTCAGATCGATAGGAGGCGCGGATGTAGCCCTGCGTGGGACTGTGTGAGCATCGGCGCAGGCGAATCTGGACAACGCCGTCTTGCAGGCCCGCCCATTTGCACTGAACTCTCAGGAGCTGATCGCCGACTTCGATGACAAGGTCGTAGGGCGGATGGTCCGTCAGCGGGCGGGAGACGGTGCAACCCGCGCGGATGGCCGCCAGAGCGATCTCCGCCTCGGCGATGTCGCCTTTCTCATTCGGTCCGAGCACGAACACATGTTCGCCCTGCGACCGGACGGGGAGGGGCCGAAACCGTCACGAATGTCTGACGGAAAAGAGACGAATCCGTGAAAAGGAGAGGCGGGTGGGCTACGCCGCGCGGTTCTGCTGGTCCTGGCCGTCGTCGTCCACGTCGAGAACGAGGCCGTCGTGGCGCGTATCCCGGACGACGAACTCGAAGGGAGAGCGCTCCTCCAGCTCCCGCAGCAGCTCGACGGGATCGGCGAGGTTCATCGAGACCGTCGCCCGGCCGCGCGAGAACCGTTTCACGTAGATCTCCGACGCGCCGCGGATCCTCGCGGCCGCGTCCTCGAAGCCCGTCAGCTGCGCGAAGTCCCGCAGTGGCCCGACCTCCACCTCGACCCGGCCCGCGTACATCCCGTCGGGTGACGCGCCCGACTCCAGCTCGCGCGGCTCCTCCGCCTCGATCCCGAGACGCATGCGAGCCACCTCCGCCAGCTCCGCGATCCGGGCCCCGAGCTCGTCGCGCAGGCTGGTCAGCTCGGTCACGCGCTCGGCCATCTGCACCGCGTCCTCCAGCGCCTTCATCCGCATCCGGGTCGCCTGCCGCCGCGCCTGGCCGTAGATCTCCTCGATCCCCTTGCTCACGGCGGCCGCCATCGGCTTCCTCAGCGCCTCCTGCAGCTTCCTCTCCCTCTCGACCACCCGCTCGGCGAGCCGCTGTGCCTCCCGCTCCAGCCGGGCGAGCCGCGCATCACGTGCATCGATTGCGGCATCGACCTCCTCCGGGTCGTAGCCACGCAAGGCGCGTCGGAAACGCTCCTTAGGCACGTTCGGAAGCCTAGGTTCGCCCTCGGACGTAGATCCGGCGGCGGTGTTTGTGGCCGCCGAATATGCGGCGAAGCCGGGTAAGGCCTACGCGGCTCCGCGCGCCCCGGACAGGTCCAGTTCCAGCCTCCCGGCCTCCCCCCAGAGCACCTCGAGCCGGTAGCGCTCCCGAAGCTCGGGCGTGAAGATGTGGAGCACCGCGTCGAGGTAGTCCATCAGCACCCACTCGGCCTCCCGCACCCCCTCCACCCGCGCCGGCAGCCAGCCGTCCCGCTTCAGCTGCTGGTGGACCTCGTCGAAGATCGCCTTCGCCTGCCGCTCGTTCCGCGCCGTGCAGATCACCAGGTAGTCGGTGTACGAGACCAGCGTCCGCACGTCGAGCGCGACCAGGTCGGTCGCCCCCTTGTCGTCCGCGATCGCGGCCAGCCGGCGCGCCAGCGCGTCCGAGCTCATCTCCTTCCCCCGGCTCACCGGTAGAGACCCTGCTCCTCGATCAAACCGATCACCCTGTCCGGCACCAGATGCCGCAGCGGCCTTCGCTCCCTCACCCGCTGCCTGACTGTGGTCGAGGACGCTCCGCAAAGTGGCATCTCGATTATCTCCGCCCGATCGGCGGCACCGAGGCGCTCCAGCGCCGAGCGCACGTCACCGTCGTCAACCCCCGGCCGCGGCACCACCCCCAACCTGGCGAGGTCCACGACCCGCTCGGGCTCCTTCCACTTGGACAGGCCTGCGGCCATGTCGGCTCCGAGCAGGAACCAGAGCTCCGCGTCCCGCTGCTGATCGACGAGCAGCTCGAGCGTCCGGTAGCTGTAGGAGAGCTCGTCGCGTCCCACCTCGAGGTCCGAAGCCTCCACCCCGTCCTCGCTCTCGGATGCAAGTCCCGCCATCTCGAGCCGCACCTCCGCTCCCGGGTCGTCCTCGATCTCCTTGTGCGGCGCCTGCCCGGTCACCATCAGCAGCACCTCGTCCAGCCCGAGCTGGAAACGCGCCTCCTGCGCGAGGAGCAGATGACCGACGTGGGGCGGGTTGAAGGCCCCGCCCAGGACCCCGATCCGGCTGACAGCCCTACTCCCTGACCTGTCCGCTGCCGTGGACGACGTACTTGGTCGAGGTCAGTTCGCGCAGGCCGATCGGCCCGCGCGCGTGCAGCTTCTGGGTCGAGTTCCCGATCTCCGCGCCCATCCCGAACTCGTACCCGTCGGTGAACCTCGTGGAGGCGTTGACGTAGACCGCGGCCGAATCGACCGCGTCCGTGAACTCATCCCCCACCTCCTGCGAGCCGGTCAGAATCGCGTCGGAGTGACCGGTGCCGTGCCGATTGATGTGCTCGATCGCCTCGCCGAGCGAATCCACCACGCCCACAGCCATCTTCAGGCCGTGGTACTCGGTGTCCCAGTCGGCCTCGTCGGCTTCGGCGACGGCCACCTCCCCCGCGGCCTCGCGAGTCCTCTGATCGCCGACCAGCTCGACGCCCGCCCCATTCAGCTTGGTGAGCAGGCTCGGCAACAGCTCCGCCGCCACGTCCCTGTGGACGAGCAACGTCTCGGCCGCGTTGCAGACCCCCGGCCGCTGCACCTTCGCGTTGTACGCGACCCGCTCGGCCATCTCGAGGTCCGCGTCCTGATGGACGTAGACGTGGCAGTTGCCGGCCGCCGCGTACATCACCGGCACCTTCGCGACCGCCTTCAGGGCGTTCTTCAGTCCCTCCCCGCCACGCGGGATGATCAGGTCGACCAGCCCCTCGGCGGTGGCAAGCTCCTCGAGCTGCTCGTGACCGCCGCCCGAGAGCAGCGAGACCGAGGCCGCGGGCAGCTCAGCCGCGAGCAGCGACTCCGAGATCAGCCCCGCCAGGAACGCGTTCGAGCTCTCCGCGCTGCTCGAGCCCCTCAGCACGGCCGCGTTCCCGCTCTTCAGGCAGAGGGCTGCGGCATCGATCGTCACATTCGGCCGCGCCTCGTACACCACCGCGACCACACCGAGCGGCGCCCGCTTCTTCGCGACCTCGAGCCCGTTCTCCAGCGTCCAGCTCTCCACGACCTCGCCGACCGGATCGTCGAGGTCCGCGATCTCCCGAACACCCTTCGCCATCTCCGCGCTCCGCGCCTCGGTCAGCGTGAGCCGGTCGAGCAGCGCCTCGTTCAGACCCCCCTCGCGCCCGGCCTCCACGTCCGCACGATTGGCCTCGAGCAACGGGGCAACATTCGCATCGATCCGGTCCGCCAGGTCGTTCAGGCACGTGTCCTTGGCCTCGCGACCAGCGCGCGCAAGCAGGTGCGAGGCGTCCTTCGCCTCACGGCAGGTCTGCTCTACGGTCTTGGTCGCAGTGGCCACCCGGTAAGGGTAACTACGGCGTCACACTTGAGCTGATGGCAGGGATCCAGGCGCAGACAGCCGAACGTCCGAGCGCCCGCTGGGGAGGCACGGTCCAGCCGGGCTTCGAGCCGCTGGCGGAGGAGTTCAAGCGGCTGATGGCCCGCGGCCCCCGCGGCGGTGCCCTCGTCGTCAGGGCGGCGAACCGCGTCCTCGCCGACCTCCGGATCGGCTGGGAGGACCACGCACACGAGCGGCCCTGGCGCCCCGAGACCCAGGCCCTCGCCTTCTCGACGACCAAGGGCCTCGCCTCGATGGTCATCCACCGTCTCGCGGATCGCGGCCTGATCGACTACGACGTGCCGGTCGCGGCCTACTGGCCCGAGTTCGCGGCCGCCGGCAAGGACCGGATCACGGTCCGCGAACTGCTCAGCCACCGGGCCGGCCTCTACGACGTCCAGGCCGTCGCACACAGCGCCGAGGAACTGCTCGACCACATCGGCATGGAGCGACGGCTCGCCGCCGCCGCGCCGGAGGGACCACCCGGCCGCCCCGCCTACCACGCGATCACCTACGGCTGGCTCGCCTCCGGCCTCGCCCGGGCGGTCACCGGCAGGGGGATGCGCGACCTCGTCCGAACCGAGCTCGCCGAGCCCCTCGGCACCTCCGGCCTCGAGATCGGAACCGGCGACGGTCCCACGAAGCCTGCGGAGATGGTCGGGCGCTCCCTGCGCGTCTACACGGCCCTGGGCGTCGCCGCCACCCCCCTCCTCGGCTGGCTCCCCGTGACCCGGGCCGGCTTCCGCGCCCTGCACGCACCGGGCTTCGAGGAGATCTGCCGCGGGCCGGACCCGGCCATCTGGCGCACCGAGATGCCGGCCGTCAACGGCGCGCTCAGCGCCGACGGCCTCGCCCGCCTCTACGTGCCGCTCGCGAACGGCGGCCTCGGCCCCGACAGCGAACCCTTCCTCTCTCCGCAGACGGTCGAGCGAATCGGCAAGGTCCAGACCCGCGGCCTCGACCGCGTCCTCGGCATTCGCATGCGCTGGCGCCTCGGGTTCCACCATGCCTTTGCCCTCGGCCGGCCCGGTCCGCGCGCGCTCGGCCACTACGGGTTCGGCGGCAGCGGCGGCTGGGGGGACCCGGACACCGGCGTCTCCTTCGGCTTCGTCAGCAGCCACATCGGCAACTTCACGACGGCCATCGGCGACCTCGGCGTCCTCCGGCTCACCGCGGTGGCGAGAGCATGTGCCGCGCGCGCCCTCACCTGACCCGGCCGGTAGCGTGAGCCCGTGACCGCGAAGCGGGGGATCTTCGTCGCGCCCTTCGACGAGCTCGTCGACCCGCGCACCCTCGCCGGGCTCGCCGCGCAAGCCGAGGAGCTCGGTTGGGACGGGTTCTTCCTCTGGGACCACATCCGGTATCGCCCACCCACCGAGGCCGTCGCGGACCCCTGGATCGCGCTCACGGCCATCGCGCTGGCGACGGAGCGTCTGCGCATCGGCCCGCTGGTCACGCCCCTGGCGCGCCGGCGAATGCAGAAGCTGGCGCGGGAGACCGCGACCCTCGACCTGGTCAGCGACGGCCGCCTCACGCTGGGCGTCGGGCTGGGC
The DNA here is from genome assembly GCA_036557385.1 of Solirubrobacterales bacterium. GTDB lineage: Bacteria > Actinomycetota > Thermoleophilia > Solirubrobacterales > 70-9 > DASUPK01. The sequence goes on from DATBHQ010000083.1 coordinate 7,468, forward strand.
GGCGACCGCAACGGAGAATTCGAGCCGTTCGGCGACCCCGCGGACCCGCGCGAGCGAGCACGGCTGCTGGACGAGGGCCTGGAGGAGCTTGACCGCTACTGGTCTGCGGAGTTCAAGCCGCCCCCGGTCCAGCGGCCGCGCATCCCGGTCTGGGTTGCGGGCCGCTGGCCGAACCGCCGGCCGCTCCGCCGCGCGGCCCGCTGGGACGGTTTCTTCCCGATCGATCTCACCGGCCCACACGATCTCGCCGTCTTCGCCGGCGAGCTCGCCGAACTGCGGACCGGCCAGAGCGATCCATTCGACCTCGTCGCGCAGATCGAACCGGGCGGCGACGCCGAGCCGTGGGAGCGCGCCGGCGCCACCTGGGTCCTGACCAGCTTCGAGCGGCAGGCGACGCAGCGAGAGGTGCGTGACGTGATCGAAGCCGCTCCCGGCTGACTGACGCGCGTCAGGCGTGCGCCTTCTCGGCCTGCTCCTCGTGCACGCCCTCCGCGAACTCCTCGACGATCTTCGAGTTGAACGCGGGGATGTCGTCCGGCTTCCTCGAGGTGACAAGGCCCGAGTCGACGACCACTTCCTCGTCGACCCAGTTGCCACCCGCATTCCGGATGTCGGTCTGCAGGCTCGGCCACGAGGTGATCTCCCGGCCATCCACCAGGTCCGCCTCGACCAGCATCCACGGGCCGTGGCAGATCACGCCCGCCGGCTTGCCGGCGGCGAAGAACTCGCGCAGAAACCGGACCGCGTCCTTGTCCGTCCGCAGGCGGTCGGGGTTCGCCACGCCGCCCGGAATAACCACACCGTCGTAGTCCGACGCCTTCGCCTCGGAGGTCGTCTTGTCGACGTCCCAGGTCTCCGCCTTGTCGAGGTGCTCAAACCCCTGCACCTGACCGGACTCCGTCGCGATCACGTCGACCTCGGCGCCCGCCTTCTCGACGGCCTCGCGAGGCTCGAAGTACTCGACCTGCTCGACGCCCTCGTTCGCCATCAGAAAGGCAATCCGCTTGCCCTGCAACTCGTTAGCCATTCTTCTCGACTCCTTTCCCTTTCGGTTCAGGGGTCGATTACCCGGTGCCTGGGCCGGGCGAAACGGCCGGCTGCCCCTGACCGGGCTTGCCGCCCCTAGAGCGGCGTGAACGCGACCTGCAGCATGAACTGGTTGTCCTGGCCGTTGCTCGTCTCGATCTGGAAGCTGGTGGCTTCCGCGCTGCATCCGAGCCCGACCACCCGGAACGTCACCCCGGCGGCGCCGCTGACTGGCAGGACCGCCGGCACCGCGCAGCCGACGCCGTTAGGTGAGGTGAATTCGACCCTGTACCTGCCGGGACCCAGATACGTGAGTGTGGGCGCGGGCTGCGTGTCCGTGGCCCACCCGACGCCGATCGACGACGTATCGGCATGCGGCTGCAGATACGCCGCGTAGGCGATCGGCACCGCGCCGGCGGCGAGGTCGGCCGGCTTCACGGCCCCGTTCGCGAGCTCGGGGGAACGCACGGCGTTCTTCGCGATCTCGCTCTTTCCGACGGAGTTCTTCGCCAGGTGCCTGGCCGTGATGCTTCCCTTCGGGATCCCGAGGGCCGCGTAACCGACGCCGCCGAGCGCGATGAAGAGCGCGAGTGAGGCGACGATCAGCGCAGCCGACGGACGGCGTGGGCCATTACGGAACATCTCTCCCTCCTCTGGTCTTTCTCTATGCCCCTCGCGGCCGGGCTACCGATGCGGCCGCTCGGACGAACAGAAGCGAAGCCTATATCTGGATGCTCTTCACCTCGAGGAACTCCTCGAGGCCGAACTTCCCGTATTCGCGGCCTCGCCCGGACTGCTTGTAGCCGCCGAAGGGAGCGATCGGGTTGAAGGTGGCGCCGTTGATCTGCACCTGCCCGGTGCGCATCCGGCGCGCGAACGCCTTCGCCCGCTCCGGATCGCCCGACCAGACGCCGCCGTCCAGCCCGTAGATCGTCGAGTTGGCGATCTCCGCCGCCTCGTCCTCCGAGTCGTAGGGCATGATCGATAGCACCGGGCCGAAGATCTCCTCCTGCGCGATCGTCATCTCCGGCTTCACCTCGGAGAAGACCGTCGGGCGGACGAAGTAACCGCTGTCCAGCCCCTCCGGCGGCTCGGCGCCCCCGGTGACGAGCTTCGCGCCCTCCTCCTGGCCCTTCTCGATGTAGCCGCGAACCCTCTCGCGCTGCGCCTCGGAGACCAGCGGCCCGAGCCGAGTCCCGTCCTCGAACGGGTCACCCGGCGTGGCCTTCTCGGCGGCCGCCTGCGCCACCGCCTCGGCCTCCGCGAGCTTCTCGCGCGGCACCAGCATCCGCGTGTGCGCGCTGCAGGTCTGGCCCGAGTTGAGATAGCAGTTGGCGACCCCGTAGCCGACGGCCGTCTGAATGTCGGCGTCGTCCAGGATCACGTTCGCGGACTTGCCGCCCAGCTCGAGCGCCACCCGCTTCACGGTCTGCGAGGCCACCTCGGCGACGCGTCGCCCCGCTCGAGTCGAGCCGGTGAACGAGACCATGTCGACGTCCTCGTGTGCCGCGATCGCCTCCCCCACCACCGGGCCGAAGCCGGTGACCAGGTTGAAGACGCCGGCCGGCAGGTCGAGCGAGTCGACGATCTCGGCGAGGATGAAGGAGGTGAGGGGAGTCACCTCGCTTGGCTTCACCACCACCGCGCAACCGGCCGTCAGCGCCGGGCCGACCTTCGCGCAGATCTGGTGCAGCGGGTAGTTCCAGGGCGTGATGCAGCCCACCACGCCGACCGGCTCCCGCACCACCAGCGAGTTCCCGATCTGCTCCTCCCAGGCGAGCTCGTTGGCGACCTGGGCCATCGAGCCGAAGTCCATCGCCGGCAGCCCGGCCTGGATCGTCCGGGCCAGGGCCAGCGGCATGCCGACCTCGGCGGAGATCAGCGCCGCGATCTCATCGGCGCGCTCGGCGAGCGCCGCGCTGATCGCGGTGCACGCCTCGACCCGCTGCTCGACCGGCACCTCCCGCCAGGCCTCGAACCCGGAGCGAGCGGCCTTCACCGCCCGGTCCACGTCCTCGGGAGCCCCCTCCGGGATCCGGCCGATCACCCGCTCGGTGGTCGAGTCGATCACCTCGATCGTTCCGGAGCCTGACGGCTCCACCCACTCGCCGCCGATGTAGAGGCGATCGCGGACGATCTCCTCTGACGGACGACCCGCCTGCGTCGGTGCCTGTGTCTCGGTAGCCAAGTCGTGCTCCTCTCTTCGAAGTTGCCTTGAAGTCGTCTAGGCCGGTTGGGCCTCGGCCGATTCCGCGGACGCCCTCTGTCCGGCGTCCTCCGCGATCGCCTCGGCCGTCCGGTGCGCGAGCGCCATGATCGAGACCATCGGGTTGGTGCCGGAGGAAGTCGGGAAGGCGCTGCCGTCCCCGATCCAGACGCCCTTGGTGTCGTGCAGCTCGCCCCAGGGCCCGGCGACCGAGGTATCGGGGTCCTCGCCCATCCGGCAGGTGCCCATCTGGTGGGCGCTGAAGAGCTTGTAGCCGCCGGCCCGAAACGGAATCCGCTTGACGGAGCCGATGAACGCCTCCAGATCGTCGCCCCGGCGCCATGTCGACGCTCCCTCGGCGAGCGGGCCGATCGAATGCGCGCCCGCGGCCTCGTGCAGCCGGATCTGGACCTCGATCCCCTTCTTCAGGTTCTCGAGATCGAGCGGATCCGTCACCGGGTACAGCGGCATGGACTCGCCATTCGCGTCGACGCCCACCTGACCGGCGCCGCGGTCGCGCGTCAGCGAGATGAAGTTGGCCGTGAAGCGGAAGTCCTCCATGCGCTGCTTGTGATCGACGGCGGAGATCCACGGGGTCGCCGAGCCGATCAGCCCCGGCGCGTACTGGGCGGTCTCGATCAGGAAGCCAAAGCCCTCCCCCGTCTCCTTGAACTCGTCGCAGAGGCCCGCCTGCGGCGCTCCCCACCAAGCCTCCTGGTCGGTGCCGTACGCACCGCCCACGACACTCGACGGGTGCAGCCTCAGGTTCTGACCGACGGCAGGGCCGCCGATGCCCGAGCGCAGCAGCAGGGCCGGCGACTCGAGCGACCCAGAGGCGACCACGACCCTCGGGGACTTGACGGTGACCTGGGCGCCCCGGCCATCCGGCGTCTGCCAGACCGCCTCGACCCCCGCTGCCCGCCCGCCGTCCGTGAGGATCCTGGTGGCGCGGGTGAACGTGAGAAACCGCGCCCCGTGCCCCTGGGCGTCCGCGAGCCAGGTCCGGTCCGCGCTCTGCTTGCTCCCGGACTGATCGCCGAAGCCGAGGTACGCCGCCGTCTCGGGCGAGTAGGCGTCCTCGTCGGTGTTGCGAACGATGGTCTCGAAGCTCCAGCCGAGCGCCTCCGCCCCCTCGCGCAGCCGCTGCTGGGTCCCGTTCAGGTCGCTGCAGCGGTCGTTGGCGCTGATCCGCTCCAGGACGGTGTCGAGGTGGCGGTCGAACGCCGACTCGCCCACGTCACCGAGGCCCTGCTCGGCCCACTCCTCGCGAACCCACGGCCGCGTCCGCAGGCAGTTGGTCCAGTTGATGGTGGTACCACCGCCGAGCGTGGTCCCGGCGACCAGGCTGACGTTGCCGTCCGCGGTCGGGGTCGGCCCGCCGCGCCAGAACATCTGCTGGTAGGCGGGCAGCTCCAGCTGGTTGAAGTCGGACTCGTTGTAGTAGCCGGCGGCCTCGAGAACGACGACGTCCAGGCCCCGCTCGGCGAGGACCGCGGCCACGACCGCCCCACCGGATCCCGAGCCGACGATGCAGACGTCGGCCTCGATGGTCTCCTCGGACCCCTCCGGCTCGTAGATCCGGAGCGGCTTCTCGATGTCGGGTGGCGCCGAGAGCGGGCCCGGGTACCTGAATGACTCCCAATTGGGGTTCTTGCCAGTCTGCGGATCCGGGGCTCCGTAGTGGAGGAAGAGCGTCATGCCGATCAGCGCCGCGACCCCGGCCGCAGCCCGCGGGTCCGCGAGCGCCGTGTTCCGCAGGATCTGCTCGCGTGACTCCTGCGAGGGGGCGCGGGTGATCCCCTGGCCGCCGAGCGCCTCGAGCAGAAGGAGGAGGCCCCCCCGGAGCTCCGGATCGGGGATCTCCGAGATCAGCAGGGCCGCACCCTGATCGACCCCCAGGTCGCTTGCTTTGCGGGCCCAGAGGCCCTCGGGATCGCGATGCCGCTCCAGCGAGGGCACGACCGTGTCGCAGACGGCCGTCAGGACCGCGCGCTGGGAATCGCTGAGGACGATGCCCGCTTCCTCTCCGGAACCCATCCCGCTGGACTTTACCCGGGACTGGCCGGCTGGCCAGTTCTGGGCAGTCCACGTGCCCCCGCCGCAATCAGCACCGCCAGCGCGCAGCCTCCCGCGGCGACGGCAAAGGCCGGCCCCGCGCCGTGGTGCTGTGCCAATGCGCCGGCCACGGCCGCTCCCGCGCCGGTGCCGATCGCGGTCGAGGTCGAGAGCCAGCCGAAGGCCTCGGCCGCGAACCGCGGGGAGGCCAGGTCGAGCAGCACGATCAGCGTGGTCAAGGCCGGATTGATCACGGTGCCGACGGCGAGCAGGATCACCCCGACCAGGATCAGCCCCTCACTGGGGACCAGGAGCCCGAAGCCGATCGCGCACAGCGCCAGCAGCAGGATCAGCCGGGAGCGCGGCGTGGCGTGCCAGCGCCTCCCGCCGTAGACGAGCGCCCCGGCGATCCCGCCGGCCGAGGTCAGCGCGAGCAGGAAGCCCGCGGCGGAGGGGTGCCCCTCGGAGCTCGCCATCGCCGGCACGCCGATCTCGAGCCCTCCCAGCGCGACCGCGAAGAGGAGCTCCATCGCCAGCACGATCCGCACACCCCCCTCGAGCAGCGGCCCGCCCCGTCGCTCCTCCGGCGAGCCCAGAGGAGCCGCCGGCACCAAGGCGCCGAGCCAGGCGAGCCCCAAGCCCGAACAGACCGCCACCGCGATCAGCGCGACGGACGGAGAGGCGGCGCCGGCTAGCACCCCGACGAGCAGAGGCCCGATCAGGATGGAGACCTCCTGGATCATCGTGACGACGCTGAACACCGTGGTCCGGTCCTCATCGGCGAGCTCCGCCCAGACCACCCGCTGGGTCTGGGAGACCGGCGGCAGCCCGAGGCCGGCGATCAGCGCCACGGCGACGACCGCGATCCCCGGCAGGTCCGAGCGCACGACCGGCACCAGAGCGAGCAGCGCCGCCGCGTGAAATACGGCGATCGCCACCAGGACGTCCCGCGGCCCGCGCCTGTCGATCAACCGCCCCTGGATCGGCCGGGCGATGGCGGCGCCGATCGCGAAGCCGGCGGTGGCCACCCCCGCCAGCCCCAGCGAGCCCCTCATCTGCTGGATCAGCAGGATGAGGGCCAGCGCCGCACCGCCCTGGCTGATCTGGGCGAGGAACCCGGACAGGGCCTGCGCCCGGAAGCGTGCGTTCGAGAGAAGCGGTCTGTAGAGCGCGAGGTCCGGCAAGCCGGGGGTCAGGTCAGCACGAAGTAGTCTCGGTGCACGGCCTCCTCGGAGGCGTGCGGGAGCAGCTCGCGGACCCTGTCGGAGCGCATCCCCTTGATCCTGCGGAGCTCGCCGGCCGAGTAGTTGACGATCCCCTTGCCGATCGTCCGCCCGTCGGCGCTGACCTCGACGGCGTCCCCCGCATCGAAGTCGCCCTCCACCTCGGTGATCCCGACCGGGAGCAGGCTGCTGCCGCTCTCCCGCAGCACCCGGGCCGCGCCGTCGTCGACCCGGAGCGTGCCGTGGGTCGGCTTCGCATAGCGAAGCCAGAGCTTGAAGCTCGAGGCGCGCTCCCGGTGGGGCGCGAAGTGCGTCCCCGCCCGCTCGCCCGAGGCCGCCGCGAGCAGGGTCCCCTCGGCGGTGCCGTCGCAGATCTCGGCGTCGATCCCCGAGGCCCCCGCCATCCCGGCAGCGGCGACCTTGCTCCGCATCCCGCCCAGGCCGAACGGCGAGGTGTGCTCGCCGATCTCGTAGCCGCCCAGCTCAGCCTCCTGCTTCACCTCGGTGACCAGCTCCGCGTCCGCGCTGCGCCGCGGGTCCTTCGTGTAGAGCCCGGTCTGGTCGGTGAGCAGCACGAGCAGCCTGGCCTCGAGCATGATCGCCACCTGCGCGGCGAGGAAGTCGTTGTCGCCGAAGGTGATCTCGTCGGTGGCCGTGGTGTCGTTCTCGTTCACCACTGGGACGACCCGCCAGTCCAGCAGGCGCCTCAGCGTCCGACGCGCGTTCAGGTAGTTGGTCCGGAGCTGGAGGTCGGAGGCCGTCAGCAGTACCTGCGCGGCCCGCACGTCCGCCTGCGCAAGCCGCTCCTCGTAGGCCCGGAAGAGGCTGCCCTGGCCGATCGCCGAGGCGGCCTGGAGCTCGTCGATCGCCGAGGGGCGCCTGCCGAGCTCGAGGACCCGCATTCCGCGGGCGATCGCGCCCGAGGTGATCATCACCACGTTCTCCCCGCCTGCGTGAAGCTGCGCGACCTGTGAGCAGACGCGGTCGAGGACGTCCGCCCGGAGCGCTCCGTCCTCTCCGGCGACGATCGAGGAGCCGAGTTTCGCCACGACGGTCATGGGCCAATCATCCCGGGTCCAGCTCGAACTCGAGGTCGCCCACGACCACCTCGTCGCCGGGCTCGAAGCCCGCGCGCTGGAGCTCGGCGATCACCCCGATCTCGCGCAGCCGACCCTCGAGGTAATCCAGAGCCTCAGGGTTGTCGAGGTCATGTCGAGCGATCAGGAGCTCGATGCCTCGCCCGGCGACCCGGAACCGTCCCTCACCCTCGACGACGACGTCGAAGCCCTCGTCCTCGCCGGGCCGGTAGACGCGGTGCTCCGCCTCGAAGGGCTCCCGTCGGGCCGGCGCGCCTTCCTCGGGGAGGGCGGCGAAGATGGCGCGGACCAGCTCGTCGAGGCCGGCCCCGGTGGCCGCCGAGATCCCGAGCACCGGGCCGGCGTCGGCCTCCCGCCGCTCGCGCCACGCGGCGACGAGCCCGGAGACCTCGTCCTCCGGAATCAGGTCGACCTTCGAGAGCGCGACGATCTCCGGCAGCTCGTCGAGCCCGGCGCCGTAGCCTGAGAGCTCGGCTCGCACGGCGCCGTAGTTCGAGTCCGGGTCACCCGCGGCCGGCGCCACCTCGACCAGGTGAACGAGGAGCCGGCACCGCTCGAGGTGAGCGAGGAACTCGTGCCCGAGCCCGGCGCCCTCCGCCGCGCCCTCGATCAGTCCGGGGATGTCAGCCAGGACAAACTGGCGGTCGTCGAGCTCGATGGTGCCGAGATTGGGCTCGACCGTGGTGAAGGGGTATTCGGCCACCTTCGGATCGGCCCGGGTGAGGCGGGCCAGAAGAGACGACTTGCCGGCGTTCGGCAGTCCAACCAGCCCGACGTCGGCGAGCAGCTTGAGGCGCAGCTCGATCTCCCCGGCTTCACCCTCCAGCCCGCGCTCGGCGAAGCGCGGTGCCTGGCGCGTCGAGGTTGCGAAGCGCTTGTTCCCGTGGCCTCCGGACCCGCCCCGGGCGACCACCGCGCGCTGTCCGTCCTCGAGCAGCTCCGTCTCCGAGCCGTCGAGACCGCGGACCACCGTCCCGGGAGGCACGGGGATCACCCGGTCCTCCCCGCGCTCGCCGTGGCGCCGCTTGCCCTCCCCATGCCGCCCGCGGCCGGCTCGGAAGTGACGGCTGCGGCCGAGCGAGGAGAGGTCGCGCCGCTGCGCATCCGTGACCAGAACGACGTCGCCGCCCCGTCCCCCGTCGCCGCCGTCGGGCCCGCCGCGCGGCACGTGTGCCTCACGGCGGAAGCTGACGACGCCGTTGCCGCCGCGGCCTCCCTCGACGTAGACCTTCGCGCGGTCGAAGAGCATGCCGCGAAGTTAGACGCGGCGGCGGTGTTTGTGGCCGCCGGTCATAGCGGAGCCGTCAAGCAGTCTCTGTACGTGCCCGCGGCAACCAGCGCCTGCGCGCCCTCGGCTCGGCCTCGGCCTCACGTGAGGTGAGGTCGAAGTAGAGCAGCGTCCGGCCGATCGCCACGTACGGGATCAGCAGGGCGAAGACGATCGAGCCGACCAGGTTGACCAGGACCGGCGACCAGTTGAGGAAGATCAGGACGAAGCCGAGCAGCGGCCCCGCGGCGACGGCGAGCAGGGAGAGGACACCGATCACCACCACCGCCCTCCACCAGTGCCCGCGGAAGCACCTGCTGCTGCCACGCAGGCCCTCGCGGATCGAGGTGTCCCTGAAGATGATCTCCTGCTGGACCAGCTGCCACGCGAAGTAGAAGTAGATCCCGAAGGGGATCCCGATGACCGTGAAGATCATCAACCCGGCCAGCACGATGGCGACGAGCTGCCCCAGGATCACCCGCCCGAGGCGCGGGTAAAGCTCCCGGTAGGACTCCCGCGCCCCGCCCGAGCTGCCCGACTCCACCATCCGGAGATAGGTGACGACGGCCCCGGAAACGATCGCGAACCCGATCGGCTGGGAGATGTCCTCGAAGGCTCCCGAGAACTCGAGCGTCAGGCCGAACGGGTGGGTTTGAAGCGTGAAGTCGTTGCCCCCGGCCCACTGCTCGAGCAGGTACTGGAGCCCCTGAATCGCCGCGAGGATGAGGAACCCGGCGAACGCCAGGCCGAGCATCGTGCGCCAGTGACGGCCGTAGACCTGGCGGGCGCCGCGCAGGAGCTGGCCCACCGCCCATTCGTGGCGAAGGTCGCTGATGTCGACCGGTCGCCACCTGGTCAGCAGGATCGGGATCACGATCAGGGCGAGAATCCCCAGAACCAGGCCGAACGCGCCGATCGTGCTTTTCGCCTCGAGGTTGATGAACTCGGAGACCGTCGCGATCGCGCCGCAGAAGGCCGTGGATGCGACCGGCCCGAGGACGGCCCCGCCGGGCAGCCGCGGGCTGTCCTGGCGGATCCCCTCCATCCAGGTGAACGGAGCCGTCCACTGCTTCTTGGTCGTCGGGCCCTGCGGGCCGTTGTTGAATCCCTTCTCCCGCTGACCCCAGTGGCCGAGGAAGCCCAGCCATTGGAACTCGCTGCCCGGGCCGGCTGCCGTGGGGATGACCACCGGGCGCGGGCGGGACTCGACGTGCGGGTCCTGGGTGTTGTCACAGCCGACGCCCGAGCCGTGCGAGCCGTTCTGGATGTAGATCGCGTTGTCGTAGAAGGTCGCGTGCGAGCCCGCGGCCGGATAGACGATCGGGTGCGTTCCATCCTTCTGGACCTTGGTGTCGTCCCAGTCGGCTCTCTCACCGCCCGCGTGCTGGAAGAGCGCGATCTGCGACGGGCCCTCGGCGAGCGCCGCCGCGGCGGTGTCGGCGTCAAAGGAGATCTGCATTCCCTCCCAATCGCCCTCGTGGACGTCGTTGAACTGGTTGAAGTAGTAGAAGAACCAGTACTGCACGACCAGCCCGGGGCGGCCCGGCTCGGTGGCGATGTGCGCGTAGGTGACCGGCGGGGCCTTGCCCGCAGCTCGCAGGTCCTTGAAGTCGGTCGGGAAGCTCCCCTTGCGGGGACACTTCACGCTCAGGGGATCGCCGGGCAGATCGAGGTAGTAGTCGTCACCGAGCCCGGCCACGTCCGCCGCGGTCGGCCCCTTCTTGATCGGGACGTCCTTGCCGTTGACGTACTTGACCAGCTTGACGGCTGGGTTCCCCAGCACCGTGTCCACGGTGGTCGGGGGGTTGTACTGCTCCTCGGTCGTGTTGCAGTTCTGGCCCTTCTCGTCCGTCTGCTCACGCAGTTGCAGGATCGGGGAGTACGCGGAGACCAGCTGCTGCTGCTGCGGGGACACGTCGGCCCCGGCCGTCGAGTCGACGAGCAGCGAGACGAGCGCGGCGAGTGCGAGGCACGCCGCCCACCTTCCTGGCCGGCGGAGCACGCCGCCAAGCTAACAGCCGTCTACGCGCGAAACCTCCGGGTTTTTCCGCGTTCGTGCCCGAGTGACGTTCGGGCGGCCCAGCGTCAGGCCTGCTGGCCGATGCTGAAGTTGATCTGGTCACCGACGACGGTCGCGTCCAGCTGCTTGTCGTCGAGCATCACAGCCGCGGTCGGCTCGACGGAAACCGCCACCTCTTCGCCCTCCACGACCTGGTCCTCCGGCGGCGGCGCCTCGATCACCGAGAGCGCCAGGCTCGCGCCCGCGGACGCGCCGTCGGTCTGCTGGGGACTGATGCGCAGCATCGACCCGTCGGGGACGTCCGAGGCGTCGAGGATGCCGCGAATCGCATGTGAAGCCTCTGGGGAAATCGTGAGCACGGACCCACCTCCTTGGTCGAGAGCGTGAGCCTTCCCGTTACCCGAATCGAGGGCGCGGAAACGAGCGTGATCGCGTTACGAGCCGCTACTCGCCGGCGACGACCGAGATCGTCCGGCCGCGCCGCCCGGTGCTGAACTGCACGATCCCGGGGCGGGTGGCGAAGATCGTGTGGTCGCGGCCGAGGCCGACGCCGTCGCCGGGGCGGAAGCGGGTGCCCCGCTGACGGACGATGATCTCTCCGCCGTTCACCGACTCGCCGGCGAACACCTTCACGCCGAGGAACTTCGGGTTGGAATCGCGGCCGTTGCGGCTCGAGCCGAGCCCCTTCTTATGAGCCATCGCTCGTCGTCTCCTTCTTGCCTGAAGATGCGGCGGCGGTTTTTGTGGCCGCCGGTTTCCTCGAGAGCATCTTCACGTCGGTGATCTCGAGGCGGGTGAGCTCGGAGCGGTGCCCGGCGCGGCGCCGATAGCCCTTCTTCGCCCGGTACTTGAAGACCCGGATCTTCGGGCCGCGCTCGTGGCCGGCGACCTTCGCCTCGACCTTGACCTTCTCGAGGTCCTTGCCGAGCACCATCTCCTTGTCCCGGAAGGCGACCGGCCGCAGATCCACCTTGTCCCCCTCCTTCGCGCTCAGGCGATCGACGAGGAGGGTCGAGCCCTTCTCGACGCGGTACTGCTTTCCGCCTGTCTCGATCACTGCGTAGCTGGCCATGGTTCTTTCCGTTAGTTCTTGCTGGCGCGGGAGCGTCGCCTGCCGCCTCTGGAGCCGCGGCGCCGGCGCCCGCCGGAGGCCGAGGATTCTAGCTTCTCGCCCCCGCTTCCATTGGACCCGGCTTTCACCACGTTGCCGTCGCTGTCGAGCAGCGCCGCGGTGGCGGCGGAGCGCCCGACGCTCTCGATGCGCACCATCCGCTGCTCGCCGACGTGGGGGCCCGCCCCGGTGACGCTGACGATGTACGAGTCGACGCGCGCGACCGCGTCATCGACGTTGTACATGTGCGGCTCCTCGATCGAGACGAGGACCTCCTCGCCCACCTGGAAGGGCAGGGCGCGCTCCTCGATCTCCTCTCGCTTGCCGGTCTCGACGACGTGGAACGTGTCGAGGGACAGGGCGTCGCCGCCCTCGAAGTGGAACCGCTTGCCGGTCTCCTCCTCGAGCTCGGTGAGCCCGGACTCTGGGCGAAGCAGCTCCGCCGCCACCCTGGGGTTCACCCGGATCAGGTACGCCTCCGGCTTCGGATCCTCATCGACCACCTCCTGCAGCTGACGCACGATCTGGATCGCCATCGTCTCCTCGGAGGGGACGACCCCCTCCCCGCCGCAGGTCGGGCAGGTCTTGGTGAGGATCTCGCGCACGCCGTCGGTGACGTTCTGCCTGGTCATCTCGACCAGGCCGAGCGGGGAGACCTCGACCACGTAGGTCTTGGTGCGGTCCTCGTCGAGGGCGGTGCGGAGCGTCTTCAGCACCTGGTCGCGGTTCCGTGACCGCGCCATGTCGATGAAGTCGATGACGATGATCCCGCCGATGTCGCGCATCCGGAGCTGGCGGACCACCTCCTCGGCTGCTTCGACGTTCACCTTGGTGATCGTGTCCTCGAGCCGGCCCTTGCCCTTGCCGGTGAAGCTGCCGGTGTTGATGTCGATCACCGTCAGGGCCTCCGCGTAGTCGATCATCAGGTAGCCGCCGGAGGGGAGGTCGACGCGGCGGCTGAGCACCGAGTCGAACGCCTCCTCGACGCCCCACTTCTCGAACAGGGGCTGCTTGTCCTTGTAGAGCTCCACCCGGTCGGCGAGCTCGGGGGCGGTCCGCTGCAGGAACTTGGTGACGCGGTCGTGCTGCTTCTCGTCGTCGATGATCGCGCCCTCGAACTCCTCGACGAGCACGTCGCGGACGACGCGGATCGAGAGGTCCGCCTCCTGGAAGACCATCTCGCCCGCGCCCGACTTCTCGGCGCGCTCCGTGACCACCTCGTTGAGGCGGTGCAGGTAGGCGATCTCGCGGACGAAGTCCTCCTTCTTCGCCCCCTGCGCGGCGGTGCGGACGATCGCGCCGCCGTCGCCGATGTCCACCGCGTCGATCAGCTTCCTGAGACGCTGCCGCTCGCCGTCGGGGAGGCGCTTGGAGACGCCGATCCCCCCGCCCTGCGGCATGTAGACCAGGTATCGCCCTGCGATCGAGAGCTGCATCGACAGCCTCGCGCCCTTGGTCTTCAGGGGGTCCTTGACCACCTGGACGATGATCTCTTGCCCGGGCTTGATCAGCTCGTCGATGCGCCGCCCGCGGCCGCGGCCCCGCTTCGGGACCGCCTGGCCTCCCGGCAGCACGATCTCGTCGACGTGCAGGAATCCGTTTCTCTCGAGGCCGATGTCGACGAAGGCGGCCTCCATGCCGGGCAGGACGTTGTCGACCTTGCCCTTGTAGACGTTGCCGACGATCGAGCGGCGGCCGCGGCGCTCCACGTAGAGCTCCGCGACCTTCCACTCGTCGCTTGGAGCCGCCTTCTTGCGCTTCTTGGTCGGCGACCCCTTGGCCTCGAGCGTTGCGACGCGGGTCTCACCCCGGTCGACGCTTACGAGGATGTTCTTCTTCATTGGTTGTTTCCTTTCTGGCTGAGCTCAGGAGCACGTGTGACCGGACCGCCGCTTCGCGCGGGGTCCTCGGTCGTGGATGTGATGTGGGTGTGCTCTCGGTGGCTCAGCGCAACAGTGGGATAGGCGCCCTGCTGCGTGGAGAGGTGTTGAGCCGCGCCTGGGTGTGAATGCTCTGCAGGAGCCCGATCGCGAGGAAGGTGGCGATCACCGAGGAGCCCCCATATGACATCAGGGGCAGGGTGACGCCGGTCACGGGCATGATGCCGAGGGTCATGCCCACGTTCACGAGGATCTGGAACATGAGCATGGCGGCGATGCCGCCCGCGATCAGGGTCCCGAACAAGTTCTTGGAGAGCGCCAGGACGCGCAGAATTCTCCAGATAAGCAGGGCGAATAGGGACAGTACGAACGCTGCACCCGCAAATCCGAAGCGCTCCCCGACGACGGCGAAGACGAAGTCCGTGTGCCGCTCGGGAAGGAAGAGGAGCTTGGTCTGGGTCGAGTTGTCGCCGCGTCCGGTCTTCTCGCCGGAGCCAATCGCGGTGACGCTCTGGTTGACCTGATAGCTCGCATCGCTCGGATCGTTTGAGGG
>DATBHQ010000084.1:0-2391 GCA_036557385.1 Solirubrobacterales bacterium
GGGAGGTTGACCAGCGCGAAGACCGGACGGTCGAGGTTGGTGAAGTGGGGGGAGAGGAGGTGGCGTTCCTCTTCAGTGAATTCCTCGACCGGGTAGCGCACGGGCGAGCCAGCGTAGCTTCATCCCCAGATCGATTGGGCGGCCAGGATCGCAACCACCGCGATCGCCGTGGTCCAAGCGACGGCCTGCGCGGCGAGCCTCGAGTCGAGGCCGTAGACGTGAGCGATGACGAGGGTGTTGATCCCGCAGGGCATCGCCGCGAGCAGCAGGTAGGGCCCCGGCAGGTCGATGAACGGGAGGGCGAGGAGGAACAGGAGGCCGGGGGCGATCGCGAGGCGCAGGACGGTCGCGGCGGCGATCGGCGGATCGAACGGAGATCCGAGCTGGACCCTCCGGCCCTCGACCTCCTCGGCCAGCACGGCTCCGACCGCGAAGAAGCCGATCGGCAGGAGCGCGACGACGAAGCCGCGTGAGATGTCGACCAGGACGTCGGGCGCGAGCGAGTTCGGGACGAGCAGCCCCGCGATCGCTGCGTACAGGGGTGGGTTCCGGGTGAAGAAGGCGACCACGCGCTCGTCGAATCCCTCACCGACCTTGGTCCCGAATGCGGCGCCGGTGCCGAAGCCGAGCAGGAGCAGGGCCGGCGACGAGACCGCGATGTCGTAGACGACCGCCTCGCCGAGTGCGTGGAAGCCGAGCAGCGAGGCGCAGAGCGGATAGCCGAGGTAGCCCGAGTTCGCGATGAGGGTCCCGACGATCAACGTGCCCTGGGCGGGCCGGCTGAGTCCCAGGATCCGGCTGCCGGCCAGCCAGGCGATGGCGGAGGCGGCGAGGATCGCGATCCAGCCGACCACCAGCCCGCCCGCCTCGTCCGTGTTGATGTGAGTGCGGGCCAGGTTGAAGAAGACGACGAACGGGAGCAGCGTGTAGAGCGAGATCACCAGCAGCCGGCGCGCCCAGCCGACCGCCAGGGCCGGCCAGCGACGCTCGGCGGCGATCCCGGCCGCACCGGAGATCGCGATCGCGGCGATGGTGAGCAGGACGCCCAAAGCGTCGTGATCCTCACCTACCGAGCGGCGCTAGGCGGCCGTGCTACCCGGTCGCGTCGTCGAGCCGGTTCCGCATCCCGGGCCAGATGGCGATCATGACCCAGTCCACCAGAGTCTCGATCGACACCCCGGGGTTGCGTCGCCACCAGCGGGCGAGCTGCTCCGCGCCGCCGGAGACGATGTGCGCGGCGGCGACCGCCTCGTCCTTGGGGACCTGCGGGGCGGCGGCGATGAACATCGCCGCAATCCGCTCGGCTGAGATGAAGCGGAGCTCCGCAGTCTGCTCGGCGAGTGGGCCGCCGGGGCCGCCGGGGCCGTAGAGCAGCTCGAACCGCTGCGGCTGCTCACCGAAGTATCCGAAGTACGCCACCAGCCCCACTCGCAGCTGATCCTCCAGGCGGGCGCCGGCCTGGCCGGCGGCCGCAAACAGCCGTTGCTCCATCTCCTCGCGTGCGGCGCGATGGCATTCGAGGTAGATCTCGTCGATCGACGCGAAGTGCTCATAGAGGAGCGAGCGCGTGACGCCGGCCTGCGCGGCGACGAGCTCCATCGTCGCGCCGCTGTAGCCAGCCTCGCTGAACACCGCCTCCGCGGCTGCGATCAGGGTCGCCCGCCTCGCCTGCTTGGAGAGGCGGCGACGGGGCTGGGTCGGCGCGGAGGCCATGCGCGGACGATGGTATCCGCCTCGGTTGACAACTGACGCTCGCGTCAGTTAGCGTGCCGCGGGTGAGGAGACCGATGGCGGCGATCGCAACCGCGCTGCTCGTCGCGACGGCGACGGCGGTGTCGGCCGCCGGCATCGCCCAGGCCGAGAAGCACGGGGGGCGCCATGCTCACCGGGGCAAGGTCGTCCTCAAGGTGAGCACCGGGAGCCAGCGCGCGCTGCTCCACCGGCAGGCGCTGAAGGTCAGGGTCCGGGCGAAGGGCAGGGTCAAGGTCCGCCTCTCGGGCACGCTCGGCAAGAGCGGCAAGCTCTTCCGGAAGAAGTCGATCCGTTTCAGGAAGCACCGGGGGCAGAGCAGGAGGGTCATGCTCCGCCTGACCAAGCGGGGCGCGAGGAGGCTCGCCTCCTGCGGCGCCCAGACGGTGCGGGTGATCGGCCGGTATCGCAAGAAGCACCACCGGAGCGGCACGGCGCGGGCCCACAGGCGCCTGGCGGCGGACACGGGCCTCTGCGCCAAGCCGGCGAGATCCACCTGCAACCCGCTCGATCCGGCGATCTGCCTCCAGCCGTTTCCCGATGACTACTACACCAGGCCCGATTCCTCGACCGCCACCGGGATCAGGCTCGATTTCCCGCTTGCCGGCATGCCCCCCAACAAGGCGGGAGTCCCGGTCGATC
>DATBHQ010000085.1:0-16505 GCA_036557385.1 Solirubrobacterales bacterium
GGTCTCCCCCTCCAGGTAGATGATCTTGCGGTGGAGCGGGTCCTTCGACTCGTTCAGGTGCTTGACGAAGTCCGCGATGCCGCCCTTGTAGAGGAACTCGACCTGGCGCCCCGCGCCGCGCTCGTCGATCAGCTCGACCCGGAGGCCGCGGGTGAGGAAGGCGGTCTCGCGCAGGCGCTCGGCGAGCGTGTCGAAGTCGAACTCGATCTCATCCCCGAAGATCTCCATGTCCGGCTTGAAGGTGATCGTGGTCCCGGTGGTCTTCACCGCCCTGCCCTTCTTGAACTTGGCGATGGGCTTGCCGCGCTCGTAGCTCTGCGTCCACACCGCGCCGTCGCGCCAGACCTCGAGGTCGAGACGCTCCGAGAGCGCGTTCACGACCGAGACCCCGACGCCGTGCAGGCCGCCGGAGACCTTGTAGCCGCCGCCGTCGCCGAACTTGCCGCCGGCATGCAGGGTCGTGAGGACGACCTCGGCGGCGGGCTTGCGGAGCTTCGGATGGCGCTCGACGGGAATGCCGCGGCCGTCGTCCACGACGGTGCAGCTGTTGTCCGGGTGAAGCGTCACGGTGACGCGCTTGGCATGACCGGCGATCGCCTCGTCGACCGAGTTGTCCACAACCTCGTAGACCAAGTGGTGGAGGCCGCGGGGGCCGGTCGAGCCGATGTACATGCCGGGCCGCTTCCGGACGGCCTCGAGGCCCTCGAGGACGGTGATGTCCTTGGCGCTGTACGAGGAGCCCTTGCCCTTGCTGCTCTGCTTCGTCTTAGGGCTGCGCTTGGCAGCACCAGTCTTCGCCACTAGCTTCCTTTCAGTCCGATCAGGGGACGCCTCGACCTTCGTGACCCGGCTCGGAAAGTCCTTGCGGACAGAGGGTCGAGGCCTCACTCAGGTAGACATAAGTCTACCAGCCGAGAGTCCCGTAAATTGCGTCGGGTTGTCACAAAATCCCTGCAAATCATGCATGGAAAGCGGAATTAGCGGGGATCGTCGGAAGTGATGAAGCGAAGGCCCTCCAAAGGGGCTCCGGAAGGCAGCTCGGGCCTGATCTTCTCGAGGATCCTCTCCCCCAGGAGGTCGAGCTCCTGCGCCCATGCCGACGAGCTGCAGGCGATCGTCACCACGCCGGAGCGCTCGCTGACCGGGGCCGCCTCTCGCGCGATCGCCTCCCCTACCGCGGCCCCCCAGACGCTCTGGACCGCCGCCAGCAGGGTCTCGGGCTCCGCCCGCTCGAGGGCGTCGGTGATCGCCGCCGCGAGCGGGCGAGGGGCGCGCCGGCTGCTCACGCCGCCCTCAGGGCCGGTGAGTCCTGCACGGCTCCGCCGGCGACCTCGATCCTGGTCGCGTCTGCCGCCGGCACATGGGCGAGCTCGGTCGCGCTGATCACCGCCTGCCCGCCGCCGGCGAGCAGGGAGACCAACAGCTGCCGGTGATCCGGGTCGAGCTCGCTCATCACGTCGTCGAGCAGCATCAGGGGTGGCTCCCTGCCCGCCTCGATCAGGGCGGCACGCTCCGCGAAGAGCAGGGCCAGCAGGGCGAGCCGCTGCTGGCCCTGGGAACCGAAGCGCCGCAGGGGCCGATCGCGCAGGCGCAGCTCCACCTCATCGAGCTGCGGACCGTAGGTCGTATAGGCGCGGTTGAGGTCCTCGGCCCGGCGACGGGCGAGCTCCGCCGCCAGCTCGTCGCGATCGCCGGAGGCCCTGGGCCGATAGGAGATCTCAGCCTCCGGCAGGCCGAGCGTCGCGGCGAGCTCGGCGAACCTCCCATCGAGGACGCCGATGGTCTCCGCGCGCGCCTGCATCAGCGGCTCGGCCTCGGCGGCCAGGCGCTCATCCCAGGACGGCAGCGACTCGTCGCCGCCCAGGCCCGCCCGGATTCGCTGCACCAGCGCATTGCGCTGGGCGAGGGTGCGGCCGAAGCGGCTTCGCAGATCCGCCCGGGCGGGCCAGATCGCCCCGCAAAGGCGATCGAGGTGCGCGCGTCGATGAGCCGGTGAGCCCTTGATCAGCTGCAGCCGGTCGGGATGGAAGACGCTCACCAGCGGGCGCTCGTCCAGCCCGCCGGCGAGCGGCTTGCCGGCCAGGAGGTGCCGTCGCTCCCCGGAGCGGTCGAGCGCGGAGAGGAGTCTGTCGCCGCCCGCGAGGTCGAGCTCCACCCGCGCGCCCTGCTCGCCCAGGCGGATCATGTCGCGGTCGTTCCCGGCGCGGAACGACCGCCCCGTGAGGCCGAAGTAGACGGCCTCGAGCAGGTTGGTCTTGCCCGCTCCGTTCGCCCCATGGACGACGACGATGCCCTCCCCGATCGCGATCCGGCCGTCGGCGAGGTTGCGGAACCCGCGACACTCGACTCCGCCGACGACCATCTCTACCTACACGTTGAGGCGAATCGGCATCACCAGATAGCTGAAGTCGTCCTCTCCGGATGGCTCCAGCAGCCCCGGGCGAAGCGGCGAGATCAGCTTCAGGAGGACCTCGTCCGAGTCGATCGACTCCAGGCCGTCCCGTACGAACTCCGGGTTGAAGCCGATCTCCAGGAGCTCGCCGGAGTACGGAGCCGGCAGGGCCTCACGCGCGTCACCGAGGTCCGGCGTCTCCGCCGAGACGACCAGCTCGCCATCGGAGAAGGAGAGGCGGAGGGCGGCGTTGCGCTGTGCGAGCTGTGAGACGCGCCGGGTCACCTCGAGGAGCTCGCCCCGCGGCAGCTTCACCTCGTGCTCGTAGGACTCCGGCAGGAGCTGCTGATGGTTGGGGAACTGGCCATCGATCAACCGGGAGCTGAGCGACGTCTGCCCCACCCTGAAGATCGCCTGGTTGCGGGTGAGCCAGACTCGCAGCGAGTCCTCGCCCCCGGCCTCGATCAGGCGGGCGAGCTCGCGCAGCGCGCGGGCCGGGACGTTCGCCTCCAGCCGCTCACCCACCGGGGCCTCCAGCTTCGTCGTCTTCACGGCGAGGCGATAGGAGTCCGTCGCGACCATGGTCAGCTCCTCCCCCTCCACCGTCACCAGGACCCCCGTGAGCACCGGCCGCGCCTCGTCCCGCGAGGCGGCGCGGGCGACGCGATTGATGGTGTCGCGAAGCGGCACCGCGGGAAGCTCCGCCGGCTCACCGTCCGCCTCGGGGAAGCGGGGGAAGTCGTCCGCCGCCAGGGTCCGCAGATGGAAGCGAGAGGAGCCGGCGCTCAACTCGATGTCGCGCTCGGCCTCGCGCAGCGCCAGGGTCACCGGGCCCTCGGGGAGCGAGCGGACCACCTCGACCAACAGCCGGCCGGGCAGCACCACCGCGCCGCCACCCTCGATCTCGCCCTCCAGCCCGACCTCGAGGCCGAGCTCCATGTCGGTGGCGCGCAGCCGGGCCTCCCCGTCGGCCGTGATCAGGATCCCGGAGAGGGCCTGGAGCGCGGCGCGGGCGGACACCGCTCTCGAGACGACGAGCAGTGCGTCGAGTAGCGCTTGCCTTGTGGTGTTGATCTTCATCGCCGGTGGTTGGGTGTCCTTAGGAGTAGTAAGGGTTGTGGACGGCGTGGATATGTGGACAGCCTCGTCCTCGATTCTTTCAGCCGGTTCGGTCACGATCCGTCAGGTTCCGAATCGACCGCTGCCGAACCGATCTCGTTGAGCTCCGAGGTGAGGTCCTCGAGGGTTCGCGAGACGCTGGCGTCTTCGAGGGCCGAGCGCTCGACCCGGCGGATCGCGTGGAGGACGGTGGTGTGGTCGCGGCGGTTGAAGGCGGCGGCGATCGCGGGGAGCGAGAGGTCGGTCAGGTCACGCGCCAGGTACATGGCGAGCTGGCGGGCGCGGGCGAGCTTGGCGGTCCGCCTGGGGGAGAGCAGGTCCTCTACGGTCAAGCCGACGCGTGAGGCGACGGCCTGCTGGATCTGGAGCACGTCGGGGCGGGGGCCGGTCGCCGAGGCGATGGTGTCGGCGGGGACCGCGACCTCGACGGAGTCGGGGGTCACCTCCGAGCTCGTCAGGGAGGAGATCGCGACGACCCGCGTGAGCGCGCCCTTGAGGACACGGAGGTTCGGGGACGTCTTGTCAGCCAGGGCGCGGAGGGCCTCGGGCGGCAGGTGCTCGCTCTGCTCCTTCGCCAGGTTGCCGAGGAAGACCAGGCGGGTCGCCAGGTCCGGCGGCTCGAGCGGGACGGTGAGACCCCACTCGAAGCGGTCGCGCAGCCGGTCGGCCAGGTCCTTGAGCTCGGCGGGAACGCGGTCGGCGGTGAGCACCAACTGAGCGCCGCCCTCATAGAGCGCGTTGAAGGTGTGGAAGAACTCGTCGGCCGTCCGGGCCTTGCCCTGGAGGAACTGGACGTCGTCGATCAGGAGGACGTCCGCGCGCCGGTAGCGCTCCTTGAAGCCGTCCATCGCCGCGCTGTTCAGGGAGGCGACGAACTCGTTGGTGAAGGACTCGGCCGTCGTGTAGTGGACGGTGAGCTGCGAGCTGTGGCGCGCCAGGTAGTTGGCGATGGAGCCGAGCAGGTGGGTCTTGCCCAGTCCGGGCGGCCCGTGGAGGAAGAGGGGGTTGTACGCCTCCCCGGGGGCCTCCGCGACGGCCAGGGCGGCCGCGTGGGCGAGCTGGTTGCCGGGGCCGATCACGAAGCGCTCGAAGGTGTAGGCGGGGTTGAGCGCGACGCGCGACGCGGCCTCCACGGGAACCTGGGCGCCGGGCGGGACGGCGTCAGGGGCGACGAGCTCGACCTCGCGGATCCCCTCGAAGGCCTTCGTCGTGGCCGCCCGCAGGAGCTCGAGGTAGCGCCGGCCGACCCAGCGAACGATGTGCCGGGGGCCGGTCAGGTAGAGCGTCGCGCCGCGTCGGGAGACGGGCGAAAGCGGGGAGAACCAGAGGCGGTGTGTCTCCTCGGGGACCGAGGCGGCAAGCTCCCGCTGGGTCTCGTGCCAGGGCCCAGCTAGGTCCTGACGGACGTCACCGACCTGCCCCTGAACGTGGTCCTCCTCCGTAGTCGTGATTCGCTGAAGAGCGGCCGATCATAGGCTCGGCCCCCGGGCCTCGAAAGGGGCTGCCCGCCGCCCTCCGTGCAAAACGCGGCGAAAACCGCATGGCGGTTTGCGAAGGCCCACCGAGGCCGGATCAGCGGAGGGCACGGCCTATACTGCCGTGCCCCTTCCCCTCCCCGGGGCTCTTTCGATGAAGCGGACCTACCAGCCGAAGAAGCGCAAGCGAGCGCGGACCCACGGGTTCCGTGCGCGCACTCGCACCCGCTCGGGCCGCGCGATTCTGAGGCGCCGCCGTCAGAAGGGCCGCAAGCGTCTCACTCCTTAGCTTGGCCTCTGAGGGCCGCCCCGACGCCCGCAGGCGCCGACTCTCCCGGAGCGGCGACTTCGATCGCGTCTACCGCGAGGGCAGCTCGAGCGCCAACCGCTTCCTGGTGGTCTACTCGTTCGCACGCCGCGAGGACGAGTCCGATGACGGCGCGCGGCTGGGCCTCTCCGTGGGGCGAAAGGTGGGCAAGGCCGTGACCCGGAACAAGCTGCGCCGCGCCGCGCGGGAGGCCTTCTGGGAGCTCTCCGAGCTGATCCGGCCCGGCCGCGACTACGTGATCGTGGCTCGGCCCGGGGCTGAAGGTCTGCTTGAGCGTGAGGGTCAGGAGGGCCTGCGTGCCTCGCTGGCTGAGCTGATGGGGGACGCCGGGGACGAGCGGGCCTCCGGTGAGGAGCGTTTGTCGTGAAACGGTTGCTGACGGCGCTGTTGGTCGCGCCGATCCGGATCTACCAGCGCTGGATCTCGCCGGCGTTCGCGCCGCGCTGCCGGTACTACCCCAGCTGCTCGGAGTACGCGGCCGAGTCGATCCGCGAGCTGGGCCCCGTCCGCGGCCTGATCCTGGCCGGCTGGCGGCTGCTGCGCTGCAACCCGTTCAGCAAGGGGGGCTTCGACGAGGTCGCAGACCGGCGGCTGTTCCGCAGCACGGCCACCCGCTCGGGTCGGGCGGCTTCGCCATCGACGGCCGCCACAGACGCCGCGGCCGGATCGTCCGGCCGGCCCAATCTGACGTAGAACTCCGCACCCATGTTCCTCGACGCCAACATCCTCCAGCCGCTGATCGACCTCTTCAACGACGTCCTCAAGTGGCTGCACAACGACGTCGGACTGGCCTGGGGGCTCGGGATCGTCCTGATCACCTGGCTCTCCCGTCTCGTCGTCCTGCCCTTCACCCTGCGCTCGATGCACGGCATGCGCGAGATGCAGGCGCTGCAGCCCTACCTGAAGGAGATCCAGGAGAAGTACAAGGACGACCGCCAGCGGATGCAGCGCGAGCAGATGGCCCTCTTCCAGGAGCACGGCGTCAACCCGCTCTCCGCCTGCCTGCCGCTGGTCTTCCAGTTCCCGGTCTTCATCGCCCTCTACGGGCTGCTCCGCAGCGACACCTTCAAGAACGAGGTCGGCAACGCCGGCTGGCTCTTCGTCTCCGACCTGACCGCACACCCGACCGGCGCCGAGGCGATCGCGCTGGTGATCCTCGCCGTGGGCGGTACCTTCGCGCTGATCTTCTTCAACCCCTCGCCGACCACCGGCGGCGCCTCCCAGCGCTATCTGATGGCGGGGGTCTTCTCGCTGGTCACCGTCTTCCTGATCCCGAACGCCCCGGCCGGGATCGGGGTGTACTTCATCGCCTCCGGGCTCTGGCAGGTCATGCAGCAGACGGTGATCCACTTCGTCTGGCCGTTACCCGCCGTGCCCACGCCCGAGGAGGTCCGGGCCGCGAAGCCGCCTCCGCCTCCGCCGCGCAAGAAGAAGCGGCGTCGCTAGGGACGCCGTGGCTGCTTAGACTCCGCGCGTGGCGGAAGGAGAGATGCAGTCGGAGCAGACGGTGCTGCCCCAGGAGCCGGCAGAGAGAGTGCGGGCCCTGCTCGAGCGCCTTGTCGAGGAGCTCGGGCTCGACGCCTCCGTCGGCGTCGAGGAGGGGGACGAGGAGATCCGCGCCGAGGTGGAGGGCGAGGACGTCGGGCTGCTGATCGGCCGGCACGGCCAGACCATCGACGCGATCCAGCTGCTCTGCTACCAGGCCGCTTTCCGCGGCCGGCAGGATCGCAAGCGGGTCTCGGTGGATGCCGCCGGCTACCGCCGGCGCCAGGGCGAGTCCCTGAGGCGCCGCGCCGACATGGCGGCCGAGGACGCGGTGCGCCACAAGCAGGCCGTCGAGATGGACCCGATGGGATCGAACGAGCGGCGCGTCGTCCACGAGCACCTCCGGGACCGGCCCGAGGTGGAGACCTACAGCGAGGGCGACGAGCCCAACCGCTACGTGGTGGTCGCGCCCCTCGTCTCCGATTGAGCTCGATCCCGCCCGCGGCCGAGCCGGCCCTCGATCAGCTCGTGGAGATCCTGGCCGATCCGCGCGCGCCGGTCGCCCGCTCGACGGTTTCGCGCGCGAGGGAGGTTCACATCGCCGACTCGCTCAGCGGGCTCGAGCTGGAGCCGATCCGCTCGGCGAGCCGGATCGCCGATCTGGGCAGCGGCGCGGGCCTGCCCGGCTTGGTGCTCGCGGCCTCCCTGCCCGGCGCCAGGGTCGACCTGATCGAGTCGATCGAGCGCAAGTGCGCCTTCCTGCGCGACGCGATCGAGCGGATGGGCGTCGCGAACGCCAGGGTGGTCTGCCAGCGCTCCGAGGAGTGGGCGAGCGGGGAGGGCCGTGAGGCCTACGACGTGGTCACCGCCCGATCGGTCGGCCGCCTGGCGGCCATCGCGGAGCTCGCCTCGCCGCTGCTGCGCTCCGGAGGCGCCCTCGTCGCCTGGAAGGGGGCGCGGTCAGCGGAGGAGGAGGCCGAGCTCCGCCGGGCGGCCGAGCGGCTGGCGATGGAGGCGATGGAGATCCGCACCGTGCAGCCTTATCCGGCCAGCCGCAACCGACACATCCACCTGCTCCGCAAGAATGGACCGACCCCGAACGAGCTGCCGCGGCGCTCCGGAATGGCGGCGAAGCGGCCGTTCGGTACCGAACGGAATTGAGCTGAGAGATCGATGGGAACCGTCTACGCGATCGCGAACCAGAAGGGCGGCGTGGGGAAGACGACCACCGCCGTCAACATGGGCGCCTGCGTCGCCGGGGACGGGAAGCAGACGCTGATCGTCGATCTGGACGCGCAGTGCAACGCGACGGTCGCGCTCGGCCTGGCGAAGAACTCGACGCCCTCCTCCTACGACTGCCTCACCGGGGAGGTCTCGGTGGCGGAGGCCGCCCGCCCCGCGGGCCCGGACAACCTCTGGATGGTCCCGGCGCACGTGGACCTCGCCGGCGCGGCTGTGGAGCTGCCCCGGGCGAGCGGTTACGAGACGCGGCTGCGCGATGGCCTGGGGCCGGTCCGGGAGCGCTTCGCCTACACGCTGCTGGACTGCCCGCCCTCGCTCGGTCCGGTCGCCGTCAACGCCCTGGTGGCCGCCGACGAGGTGATCGTCCCCGTCCAGGCCGAGTACCTCGCGCTCGAGGGGCTGGTCCAGTTCCTGGACACGGTTCGCCTCGTCCAGCGCGCCCTCAATCCCTCCCTTCAGGTCGCCGGGGTCGTCCTGACGATGTACGACGACCGGACCCGCCTCGCCCATGACGTGGAGCGCGAGCTGCGCGAGCACTGGCCCGGCCGTGTCTTCACCACGGTGGTCCCGCGCAGCGTTCGCGTCGCCGAGGCGCCGAGCTACGGGATCCCGGTGACCGAGCACGACCCCGGCTCCGCCGGCTCCCGCGCCTACCGCGCGCTCGCCGGGGAAGTCCTCTCCCATGGTCCCGAGGAGGCCGCGGCAGAGCGAGTGGACGACCGGGAGGCCGCCTGATGGCCGCGGCGCGTCGCGGCATGGGGAGGGGGCTCGCCGCGATCCTCCCAGAGACCGAGGCCGGCGGCCCCGAGCTCCGTGAGCTCGAGGTCACCCAGATCGAGCCGAACCCCGAGCAGCCGCGCGCCAGGTTCGACGCGACCTCTCTGGATGCGCTCGCCGGCTCGATCGGCTCCGTCGGCCTGCTCCAGCCCCTGATCGTCCGGCCCCTCGAGGACGGCCGCTACGAGCTGGTGGCGGGCGAGCGCCGCTGGCGCGCCGCCCAGAAGGCCGGCATCGACCGCGTGCCCGCAGTGGTCCGGACCTCGCCGGAGGACGACCGCCTGCAGGCGGCACTGATCGAGAACATGGTCCGCGAGGATCTCAACCCGGTGGAGGAGGCGCGGGCCTGCGCCTCCCTGGTCGATGACCTCGGGATCTCGAAGGAGGAGCTCGCCCGCCGAGTCGGGCGCAGCCGCGCCGCGATCTCGAACCTGATCCGCCTGCTCGACCTGCCCGACACGGCGCTGACGCTGCTCGAGCGCGGCGAGCTGAGCGAGGGGCACGGCCGCGCGATCCTCCAGGTTCGCGACCAGGACCGGCGCGCCCGGCTGGCCAAGCAGGCCGCCGCCGAGGGCTGGTCGGTGCGGGACACCGAGCGCCGCGCGGGCGACGGCGGTCCCCGCCCCAGGAAGGCGAGCGGCGGTCGCATCTCGGCCGAGGAGCGAGCCGCGATGAGCGAGGCCGAGGACCAGCTCGGCTCGGCCCTCGGCCGGGACGTCCGGGTCCGCCGGGACGGAAAGGGCGTCAGGGCCGAGCTCCGGTTCGATGACCTCGGCGAGCTCGAGTCGCTCGCTAAACGGCTTCGCCGTCGCAGCTAGAATCGCCAGCCCCGGGCGATTAGCTCAGTCGGTTAGAGCGCTTCTCTGATAAGGAAGAGGTCCCTGGTTCGAGTCCAGGATCGCCCACTTCGGTCGGGCTAGCTGGGAGCTCTCTCGGTCTCGGCCGCGCCCTTCAGCCCCTCCAGCGCGTGCTCGACCCACCGACGAAACATGCGCTCGCCGGCCATCGCGACCTGCAGGCGGACGCTGAGGCTCTTCGGATCGTTGCCGGCCTCCATTTCGACGAAGGTCCCGCCCTGCCCCTCGGTGAGCACCGAGCGCGTGTAGGTGCCGGTGTCCATGCAGCGGATCAGCAGTTCCCTTCCCTCGGTCATCCGGTCGACCTCGAGAGTCGTCTCCAGATCCGACATGGGCCAGGGACGCTTCTGGACGTTGCGGACCCGGCAGCCCTGTTCGAAGTCACCGTCGATGCATTCGAAGGTGATCGTGTCGGGCCACCATTCGGTCTGGCGGTCCGGATCCGACGCGAGCCTCCAGACGACCTCCAGCGGCGCGTCGATGAACGCCTGCTGTCGGCACTCGGTCGGCACAGGGCGATGGTAGGCGCGCGATCCTCCGGCC
The DNA here is from genome assembly GCA_036557385.1 of Solirubrobacterales bacterium. Lineage (GTDB taxonomy): Bacteria > Actinomycetota > Thermoleophilia > Solirubrobacterales > 70-9 > DASUPK01. The sequence goes on from DATBHQ010000085.1 coordinate 10,219, forward strand.
GCCACTCCGGGTAGACGGTCTGGAGCGCTTCGGGCCGCTCCTATAATCCGTGCGGCACTCCCCGAGGAGACTTTTCGTGCAGCGGATGACCATCTACGGAGTCAGCTTCGACATGGTCGGCAAGCAGCCGATCGTCTTGCTGAAGACCGTGGACGGCAACAAGTTCCTGCCGATCTGGATCGGTCATCCCGAGGCCGCGGCCATCCTGATGAAGCTCCAGGGCGCCTCGACGCCGCGCCCGATGACGCACGACCTGCTCTCCGACGTGCTCGATCAGATGGAGGCCAAGTGCGAGAAGGTCTCGGTCACCGAGCTTCGCGACAACACCTTCTTCGCCTCGATCACGATCTCGATGAACGGCTCGGAGATGGAGATCGACTCGCGGCCCTCGGATGCGCTCGCGCTCGCGGTGCGGACCTCCGCTCCGATCTTCGCCGCCGACGACGTGATCGAGGAGTCCGCGATCGAGTTCGAGGGCGAGGAGGTCGAGGACACGGAGCAGGTCGTCGAGAAGTTCAAGGACTTCCTCGACAACGTCACGCCCGAGGACTTCGCCCAGGGGGAAGAGCCCTAGCTCGGCGTCTCAGCCCGGGGCGGGCCGCAGGGGTGAAGAGCCGTCCCAGCCCTCCGCGGCGGCGCGAACCAGGCCGAAGAACTCGCGCAGGCCGTCGTTCTCGACGTGAATCTCGAGATCGTGGCCGAGCAGGGCGGACGCATCGTGGAGGGTCGCGTCGAGCTCGCCCAGCCGGGAGCTGAGGTACGCCGGCAGATTCCGCTCGTCGAGCTCGTCCCGGAGCGCGCGGGCCGAGTCCGCGGGCACCACGTAGCCCACGTGGTGGATCCTCGGCCCCCCGCCTGCGAATCTCGCCTCGACCCGGTCCGGCGCCAGGCGGATCGGCCGGATCAGCTCGAGCGCGCCATCGCCGCAGAGGCCGAACGCGGAATCGTGAGCGAACTCCGCCGGCTCGCCGCGCGAGAGGACGTTCTCCAGCGGCACCCCCTCGACCAGAAAGAACGGCCCGGCCCCGAGCTTCTCCGCCAGCGCCTCCACGGTCGCCTCGATGTCGTCGACCAGGTAGGCGTGGTGGTGCGGCCGGCCGAGTCGCGGTCTGAACACGTCCTTGGGCACGGTTCCTCAACTAGGCCGGGAGCGTCGCCTCGCTCGCCGGCCGCTCCCGCGCGCTCTCCAGGATCCGCTCCACCAGCCCGTTGAAGTCGATGCCGGCCGCCTCGGCCGCCATCGGGAAGAGGCTGGTGTCGGTGAGGCCGGGGATGGCGTTCACCTCGAGGACCTCCGGCCCTGAATCGCCGAGGATCAGGTCGACCCGGGCGAAGCCGCTGCAGCCCAGGGTCTCGTAGGTCCGCCTCGCCAGGTCCCGGACGCGACCGGCGTCATCCTCAGCGAGCTCGGCCGGGCAGACGTACTCGGTCCGACCGATCTCGTAGCGGGCCGCGAAGTTGAAGAAGTCCTCCTTCCGCGGGATCGCCTCGACGATCGGCAGCGCCTCGCCGTCGAGCACGCTGACGGCGAGCTCCCTTCCCTTCACGTAGCGCTCCAGCAGAACCCGATCGTCGTAGCTGAAGGCGGCCACCAGGGCCTCCGGAACCCCGTCGCGATCCGCGGCGAACTCGACCCCGAGGGAGGAGCCCTGCCTGGCGGGCTTCACGACCAGGGGAAAGCCGAGACGCGCCTCGATCTCCTCCAGGGTCTCTCCGGCGCCGAGCTCGCGGAACGCCGTCGCGTTGAAGGCGGCCCAGTCCGGCGTGGGAATGCCGGCGGTGCGCATCTCGTGCTTGGCGGCGACCTTGTCCATGCAGAGCGCGCAGGCAGCCACGCCCGGCCCGGAGTAGGGCAGGTCGAGGATCTCGAGCAGCTCCTGCACCGTCCCGTCCTCGCCACCGGGCCCGTGCAGGGCGATGAAGACGACATCCGGCCGTTCCTCGCGAAGCCGGCCGACCAGGTCCGGGCCGGCGTCGATGCCGAGCGCCTCGTGGCCCAGCGCCGCGATCGCGTCCTCGACCCGCGCGGCCGAGCGCAGCGAGACCTCCCGCTCCAGCGAGCTGCCTCCCTTGAGGACCGCCACCTTCATCTCTTCGGGAGAGGCACGACCTCGCCGCCTGGCTCCTCGTCCTCGTCCGGTGGCGCGGCGACCCGGTGTTCGCCGGTGATCGTCTCGTAGAGCTGAATCTGCTCGGAGATCACGTGGCCGATCCGACGAATCCCCTCGCGCAGCTCGGCCTCGCTCGAGGCGGAGAAGTTGAGGCGCATCGAGGACGCTCCGCTGACCCCGTCTACGTACGCGCTTCGCCCCGGAACGAAGGCGACGTTCTCGCGCAAGGCTTTCGCAAGCAGGTCCGTGGTGTCGATGTAGTCGGGCAAGGTGGCCCAGAGGAAGAGGCCGCCCTCGGGCCGGGTCCAGTCCGCCTGGGGCGGGAAGTGCCGCTCCAGCGCATCGAGCATCGCGTCCCGCCGCTCCCGGTAGATCTCGACCAGGTCCGAGATGTAGGCGCGCCAGCGGGACTCGCCGAAGTACTCGTGCACGAAGTACTGGCTGAGGGTCGAGGTGCAGAGGTCTGCCGCCTGCTTGCCGAGCCCGATCTTCTCGAGCACCGGCGGCGGCGCGGCGACCCAGCCGATCCGGATCCCCGGGGAGAGGATCTTCGAGAGCGTCCCGAGATAGAGGACGTAGTCGCCGCCGTCGAGGCTGTACAGCGTCGGCTGCGGGTCGCCGTCGTAGCGCAGCAGGCCGTAGGGGTTGTCCTCGACGATCAGCATCTCGTGCTCGCGGGCGAGCTCGACCAGGCGCCGGCGCCGCTCCTCGGAGAGCGTCACTCCGGCGGGGTTCTGGAAGCTCGGCACCGAGTAGACGAACTTGGGGCGGCGGCCCTCGCGGGCGAGCCCGGCGAGCAGCTCCTCGAGGTCGTCGATGCGCATCCCGTCGTCGTCGGTGCTCACCTGGTGGACGTCGGCCTCGTAGCTGCAGAAGGTGGGGACGGCGCCGGGATAGGTGGGCGCCTCGCAGATCACGGCGTCACCCGGGTCGACCAGCGTCTTGGTGATCAGGTCGATCGCCTGCTGGCCGCCTGTCGTCACGATCAGGTCGTCCGGGTCCGGCGACATTCCCTCCGCCGCCATCACCTGGGCGATGCAGGCCTTGGTCTCCTCGAAGCCCTCGGTGGGCCCGTACTGGAGGGCCTCGGCCGACGACTCGTGCGCGATCCGGGTCATCTGGGCCGCGAAGCTCTCCGCGGGGAAGGTGGAGGTGTCGGGCAGGCCGCCCGCCAGCGAGATCACCTCGGGGCGCGCCGTGATCGCCATCAGGTCACGCATCGCGGATGAGCGCATCGCCTGCGTGCGCTTGGCGAACAGGCCCGCGTAGCGCTCGAGATCGCGCGTCCTCGTGTGCGCGCGGCGGCGCCGCGGCGCCGGCTCCCCTCGGCGTCCCCCGCTCTCGCCCTCGATCGGCTCGGACATCGCGGACAGTGTGGCGGAGATTCCACTCCGCGGATGCCATGTAGCCTCCCGGCCCGACCATGTTCCTCGCCATCTGCCAGGGGCTGGGACTGGCCATCGCCGCCGGACTCATCCTCGGAGTCGTCTTCCCTCCGATCATGCCCACCTGGGGCGCGGTCGTCGGAGCGTCCCCGATCGGCGTGCTGGCGGCCGGGGCCGCACTCAACGGAGCGGACGAGGCGCTCTGGCCGGCGATCCCGGTCGGAATCCTCGGAGCCGGCCTGGCGGCCATCGTCACGCGCGACGTGGCGTCCGGCGCGATCCGCCGGCAGCGGGACCGGGTGACCGGAGCCGAGACCCAGGCCCCGAGCGGGGTCACCGTGATCGTCGTCGTTGCCGCTGTGATCGTCGCCGGCATCAGCCTCGTGCTCGAGCCCTTCTCGCTGCTCGCGCTGGCGGCGCTGCTCCTGCTCTGGGCCTCCCGCCGGCGGCAGGCCGAGCGCAAACACGAGGGCCTGCGGGTCCTCCGTTAGATGACAGTTCGAGGAAGGTCGTAGCGGTGCAGCGAAAGCTGGTCCTGGTCGTGGTCGACGCGATGCACCCCGAGATGCTGGTCCGCGCGGTGGAGGAGGGTCAGGCGCCGACCTTCGCCGAGCTGCTGGAGCGGGGAAACCTCGTCTCGGATTGCGTCTCCAGCTTTCCGTCCGTGACCCCGGTGGCCAGCTCGGAGATGATGACCGGCACCGGGCCCGCCGGCCACTGGGTGATGGGGATGAACTGGTACCACCGGATCGAGCGCCGCTACATCGAGTACGGCTCCTCCTTCGAGGCGACCCGGACCTTCGGACTCTTCCGGGCGATGTACGACCTCGTCTACAACATGAACCTCGACCATCTCAGCTGGCAGGCCGAGACCGTCTTCGAGCGGCTCGGTGACGCCGGGGTGCGGACCGCCACGACGCCCTTCCTGATCTATCGCGGGCGCCAGCGGCACGAGCTGGGCCTGGAGGGACTGGCGAAGCGGGCGGCCGCCGCCGCCAACTTCCGGCACGCGGTCTGGGGGCCGGACGAGTTCTTCTATGGCGACCTCTATGCCAGCCGGCCGACCGGCTGCGGGCCGACCTTCACGCGGCCGGGGACGCGGGACGAGTACTCGGCCTGCGTCGCGGAGGAGCTGGTCCGCGAGGGCGCCTATGACTTCCTGCTCTTCAGCCTGCCGGACAACGACTTCCACTCCCATCGGCACGGACCGGACGCGACGCTCGAGTCGATCGCGAAGGCCGACGCCATGTTCGCCCGCATCGCCGAGGCAGGCGGTGGGCTGGAGAAGTTCCTCTCGGATCATTCGGTGCTCCTTACGGCCGACCACGCCCAGACCGCGGTGAAGCACGCCCTTCCGCTGGCCGACGAGCTGGCCGAGGATTGGGCCGTGTTGCAGCCCAACACGGACCGCCCCGAGGACGCTGAGCTCGCCGTCAGCCCGACCTCGCGGGCGGCCGCCGTTTACATCCTCGACGCCGGCTACCGGCACCCGGTCACCCACGAGCGAGCCCGTCTGCGCCTGCGTGAGCTCACGGGGATCGATCTGGTGACCTGGCTCGCGAGCGACGATGGCACGCCGGTGCGCCGGACCGGGGTGGGCCTCGATGACCCGGACTCGGTAGATGCCGTCGTCGAGCGGAACGGCTACGAGCTCCGCTTCCGGCCCGGCGGGCAGCTCCGCGACGTCCGGGGCAACCGCTGGTCGGTGAGCGGCGAGCCCGAGGCGCTGGCCGCCGACGTCACCCGGGGACGCTTCGAGTCCCATGAGTACCCGGATGGGCTTGCCCGGCTCTGGTCGTCCCTGACCTCGCCGCACGCGGGCGACATCCTGATCTCCGCGGCGGAGGGCCATGAGTGCGTCGATTGGGGCGGAATCAGCCACGCCGGTGGCGGGAGCCACGGCTCGCTCGGCCGGGGGGACTCCCTCGCGCCCGTGGTCTTCGTCGGTTGCGGCCCGGAGGCTCCGGGTAAGCGGCCGCAATGGGCTCTGCGAGACCTGGCGCCGGTGATCCTCGAGCACTTCGGGGTGCGACACGGGCGGCCGCAGGGATGACGCCCGTCGAGACCGTGAAGCGCGTGGGGCGCGGCACGTTGAAGCCCGGGAACTGGATTCAGCTGCTCCAGTTCGGGATCGTCGGAGGGTCTGGCTACGTCGTCAACCTGGTGGTCTTCGCGGTGCTCAACGGGCCGCTCGACATCCACTACATCGGGGCCGCCATCCTTGCCTTCTGCGTTGCCGTGACAAACAACTTCTGGTGGAACCGACACTGGACCTTCGACGCGAAGCACGCGCACGCCGGCTTCCAGGCGGCGCGCTTCTTCATCGTGAGCGTGCTCGCCCTGGTGATCAACCTGATCGCGCTGAAGCTTCTGGTGAACGGAGGGCTGAGCGAGCTGCCGGCCCAGGCGATCGCGGTGGCGATCGCGATGCCGTTCAACTTCGTCGGCAACAAGCTGTGGACGTTCGACGAGTAGGTCGGCTCCTCGCTCTCGCCGCCTCTCTGGGACTGCTCCTCGCCCTGCTGCTCGCCGCGCCGGCAGGGGCGCAGGAACCGAAGATCAGCCAGTCCAGGGCGATCGAGATCGCCAAGCTGGATCCGAAGGCCGCCGCCGCGGCCGAGCAGCACCCGGATCTGACGCCATCGGCCAGCCGCAACTCCGGGACCGGCCTCTGGGAGGTCGGTTTCTTCACCGGCGGCAAGGAGGTCGTCCAGGTGGTGGTCGACCCGAACACCGGCAGGGTCCTCGAATCGTGGACCGGCTACCAGATCGCCTGGCGAATGGCGCGCGG
>DATBHQ010000086.1:0-9234 GCA_036557385.1 Solirubrobacterales bacterium
GCGGACGGACTCCTCGTCCCCGTCCGGCATGCGGACGTCGATCGTGTCCCCGTCGACGACGTGGGTGACGCGGGCGTTGATCGGGCCAGAGGGTTCCGCGGAGCCGCCGTCGGAGCCGCAGCCACGCGAGATGACCACCAAGACCAGAACTGCGGCAATGAGGAGGGGAGCCCTTAGGGCGCCGCGGCGAGTCATCACCTCTCGATGATGCTCAGCGGCCCGGAATTATTCGGAACTGGCGGGTTCCATGCGACATAGGCATGCAACCCGCCAAATGGGCCGGCCTCCATTGCCGGTGTTCGGTTTCCGGTCCCGCCGCTACGGGATGCGCCGCACGTTGCTGAGCAGCGTCTCCTTGATCTGGCCGATGATCTCGAGCGCCTCCGACTTCTCGCGCTGCCAGACGTTGCGGCCGAAGATCACGCCCGAGCCGCCCGCCTCCATGATCACGCGGGTGTGCATGAGCACGGTGTCGTCATCCGTCTTCGACCCGCCTGAGAGGACCACCAGGGCGCGGCCCGCCGACTCGACAATCTGGCGGACGGCCTCCTCCGGCGCGACGTCCATCTCGTTGTAGGGCGCCGGCTGGTCCTTGTCCTTCTCGGGGTCGAACTTGGGGAAGTTGAGCTTAACGACGTCCGCGCCCATCTCCATCGCCAGGCGCGCGGCGTAGTCGATCGCGTAGAAGGAGCCCTGGCCGCCCTTCTCCTCGATGTACTTGCCGCGCGGATAGGCCCAGATCACAAGCGGCATGCCGTAGCGCTCGCAGTCCTCCCGCACGCCCTTCAGCTGGTGGAGGTCCTGGTCCTGGCGCGGCGAGCCGACGTAGAGCGTGTAGCCGACGGCGTCCGCGCCGAGGCGCACCGCGTCCTCGACCGAGGCGTTGGTGGTCGAGAGCGCGTCGTCCGAGGGCGGGACGTCGGTCTTGCCGTTGATCTTCAGGATCAGGGGAACCTGTCCGGCGTAGTCGGGGTAGTAGCGCGTGGCGAGCCCGATCTGGCAGGCGATCGCCGAGTAGCCGGCCTCGGCCGCCAGGCTGAACTGGTACTCGGGATCCTTCGAGGCGGGGTTGGGGAAGAAGTCGCGGGGGCCGTGCTCGATCCCCTGGTCGATCGGGAGCAGCATCAGGGTCCCGTTGCCGGGGCCGTAGTCGAAGAGCAGACGGCGCAGCCGCGCGCGCTTGCCGGGCGAGAGCGTTGCGAGCAGCGACTTCTGCTCGGTGATCGACTTGACTTCCATCTTCTCCATTACCTCCTGTTTGGCCTCGGATTCAGTATGCCCGATTACAGCGCGCCGTTCGCGGCATCCTCCAGCGCTCGGCGCGCGTCCCCGCTGATCGAGCGGACGATCTCCGCGGCGGGGCCGCTCATCGCCAGCTCGTGCGCCTGACCCGCCCAGAGGTTGAACCCGTCCGGGTCGCCCTTCTCGCGAGCGGCCGCCCGCAGGGGTGAGGTGGCGTGGTGGACCTGCGGATAGGCGGCGGGCGCGCCCTCGGAGTGGTCGGCCATGAAGCGGTTGACGATGCCGCGGGCCCGCCGTCCGCTGAATGCCCGGGTCAGCGCCGTCGGCGCGCTCGTGCGTAGCGCCTTCCGGTAGGCGGGCTCCGTCCCTGCCTCGTCGGCGGCGAGGAAGGCGGACCCGAGCTGCGCCGCCCTCGCGCCGCCCGCGAGGACGGCCGCCACGGCCGGGCCGTCGGTCAACCCGCCGCTCGCGATCAGCGGCAAGCGGATCCGTGCCGAGGTAAGCCGGAGGAGCACCAGCGTGCTGAGCGGCTCCTCGTCCGAGTCCACGAACGAGGCGCGGTGGCCGCCCGCCTCGGCCCCCTGGAGCACGAGCGCGTCGGCGCCCGCCTTGGCCGCGAGCTGCCCCTCCCGGGGGCTCGTCACGGTCACCCAGACCTCGATCCGCGCGTCCTTCAGCGCCTCGATCTGCTCCGGCTCCGGGCAGCCGAAGGTGAACGAGGCGACCGCCGGCCGCAGGGAGCCGATCAGGGCGAGCTTCTCGAGATAGCCGTCGTCGTCATAGCGCGCCTCGCCGAGCCCGGCGCCGTAGCCGGCCGCGTCCGGCGCGACCCGGCGGAGGTAGTCCTCGAGCCCCTCGGTCGGGGCGTCCGGGTCGCCGGGGACGAAGAGGTTCACGCCGAAGGGGGCATCGGTGAGCTCCCGGACCAGGGCGATGCGCTCCTCGAGCGCCTCGGGTGAGAGGTAGCCCGAGGCGAGGAAACCGAATCCGCCGGCCGAGCTGACGGCGGCGGTCAGCTCCGGTGTGGAGGCGCCGCCGGCGAGCGGCGCGAGCACGATCGGATGCCGAAGCTCGTCGAGGACCACCTGACCGATTCTGGCCCACTCGACCCCGCGGCAAACGGCATCCACGCCTGCTGTCATGGTGCCGACCGTGCTCGACCACAGGTTCGGCGGCACACCATTCACGCTCGGCATCGAGGAGGAGCTGATGATTTGCGATGCCGAGAGCCTCGAGCTCGCCCAGTCGATCGAGGTGATCCTCGGCGACCTCCCCGAGAGGATCGAGGGGTACGTGAAGCCCGAGCTGATGCAGTCCGTGCTCGAGGTCGCGACACTGCCGTGCGCGAACATCACGGAGGCCGGCGACCAGCTCCGGCAGCTGCGCCGCTGCGTGCGCGAGGTGGCCGCCCGGAACGGGCTCGCGATCGGCGCGGCGGGCACCCACCCCTCGGCGCACTACGAGGACCAGCTGATCGTCGAGCACCCTCGCTACGAGGAGCTCGCCTCCGAGCTCCGCTGGATCGCCCAGCAGGAGCTGATCTTCGGGACCCACGTTCACGTCGGCATCGATGACGCGGAGAAGGCGATCTACGTGGCGGACGGCATGCGCGGCTATCTGCCCCTGCTCCTCGGCATGTCCACCAACTCGCCGCTCTGGCAGGGCAAGACCACCGGGATGATGTCCTCGCGCACGCCGGTGTTCCGCGCCTTCCCGCGGGTCGGGATCCCGCCCTACTACGGCAACTGGGAGATCTACTCACACCGCGTCGAGCAGATGATGCGCGGCGGCGCGATCGAGGACTACACCTACCTCTGGTGGGACGTGCGGCCGCACCCCAACCTCGGCACGGTCGAGCTGCGGGTCTTCGACCAGCAGACGAGGGTCGAGCACACGGTCGGGTTCGCGGCCTTCGCCCAGGCCCTCGCGCACCAGCTGTCGGCCAAGTACGACGAGGGGGTGCCGAGCATCGAGTATCCCCATGAGCTGATCGACGACAACAAGGTCCGCGCCGCGCTCGTCGGGATCGAGGGGAAGCTGATCGACTTCGATCAGGGCCTGGAGGTGCCGGCCGAGGAGATGACCCTCGGCCTGATCGAGGACCTCCGTGAGGACGCCAGGGCGCTGGGCTGCGAGGACGAGCTGTCGCTGCTCACCGATCTGGTCGAGAACGGCACCGGGGCGCGTCGCCAGCTCAACTGGCTGTCCGACCACGGCGACATCGGCGGCCTGATGAGGGAGATCGTCGCCGCGAGTGACCCGGACGGCTGATTTTTCGCTGAGACAAAGGCATCCCGATGCCTCGTAAAGGCCGTCGGCGAACCTGGTCTGGACGCTCCAGTACGATTTCAGTATCGCAATACCGATTTTCCGCCGCATGAACTACGGAATCCGTACTGATGGCTGGCGCTCGGGCGGTTGAGGGCGTCCTTGAGCTGCTCGGCAGGCGCTGGGCCCTGCGCCTGGTCTGGGAGCTCCGCCGCAGCGCTCATTCCTTCTCCGAGCTCCGCGGGCGAACCGGCATCAGCCCCTCCGTTCTCTCGGCCCGCCTCGGCGAGCTGGTCGAGGCCGGCGTCCTCGAACGCGACGTCGTCCGCCGCTATCGGCTCAGCGGACGGGGCCGGGAGCTGGCCAGGATCCTCTACGAGCTCAATCGGTGGGCCGAGCGCCAGCATCAAACGGGTCGTGCCTAGGACAAGGCGCGCCCCTCGCATCAAACAGGTCACGCCTAAACCCCGCGCCCTCGCACTATCCTCGCGGGGTGAGCTCGCCTGAGCTGAGCGTCGTCTGCAGGACCTGTGGGGAAGAGGTCAGCCCCTACGTGACCGAGTGCCCCTACTGCGGCACCCGGCTCCGCAAGCGGGCTCCGAAGCTCGAGCTCCGTGGCGACGAGCTCACCCCGCGCGAGTCTCGCCGGGCACGCCGCCGCCTCGCCCGCGCCCAGCGCATGGAGCGTCTCACCGAGCGCCCCTACGCCGTGATCGCGGCGATCCTCATTCCGGCCGTGCTCCTGCTCGTCCGCGTCGCGAGCCCGGCCCTCGACGCCTACGACCTAGGCGCAATCGTCGGCCCGGTCCAGGGGGATTGGTGGCGCTATCTCGCGGCTCCGTTCGTCTATCCCGACATCGGCTACCTCTTCGTCGCCTCCCTCGGGATCGCGATCTTCGGGACCGCGGTCGAGCAGCGGCTCGGGACCGTCCCGACCGTCGTCCTGATCCTCGCCTGCGGCGGCCTCGGCATGCTGGCCGCCGACGGGATCGAGACCGCCTTCGCGAGCGACAACGACGTGCTGCTGGCCGCCGGCGGCAACGGCATCGCGCTCGGGCTGCTCTGCGCCTGGGCGGTGATCCGGGCCGCCGAGGTCCGGGCCCATGCCGGCGAGGACGTGGAGCTGATCGGCGCGGCGGTGGCCGCGGCCGTGCTGATCCTGCTGCCGCTGGTCGACGACTACGCGAACGTCTTCGCCGGCCTCGCGGGCGCCGTGGTCGGCGCGGGCTGCGGGCTGGCCGCGGCGTTCTCTCGGCGCGAGCATCGCCCCGGATAGCCCCCGATGGCGTACGACAAGTTCATCTCGATCACGCCCGAGCTGCACCGCTACACGGTCGAGCACAGCTCCTTCCGGGACGGCCCCGTGCCCGAGATCGAGCAGGCCGGCGAGGACATGGGCGACCTCGCCTCGATGCAGATTGCGGGCGACCAGGCCGCCTTCATGACGATTCTGGTCACGGCCATCGGCGCGCGCCAGGCGCTGGAGGTCGGAACCTTTCTCGGCTACGGGGCGCTCGCAATCGCTCGCGGCCTGCCCGAGGACGGCCGGCTGATCTGCTGCGAGCTCAGTGAGGAGTACGCCGAGCGCGCCCGCGAGCACCTGCGCAGGGCGGAGCTCGACGGCAGGGTGGAGATCCGGGTCGGCCCGGCGCTCGACACCCTCAAGGAGATGGAGAGGGACGAGCAGTTCGACCTCGCCTTCATCGACGCGGACAAGACCGAGTACATCGACTACTTCGAGGAGACCCTCGCTCGGCTCCGCCCGAACGGGCTGATCCTGATCGACAACACCCTCCGCGACGGGACCGTCCTCGACCCGGGGGACTCGGAATCGGCTCGCGTGACCGCCGATCTCAACGACCGGCTCGCGGAGGACGACCGCGTGGACGTGGCGCTGCTCGGCTTCGCCGACGGCATCACCGTGGTCCGCAAGCGGTGAGCGGCGTCCCGGCGGACGACCGGGCCTGGTTCGAGCTGGTGCTGTCCAACCAGCCGCCCCTCTGGAAGCTCCTGGTGGAGTCCGTTGGCGGTGAGCTGCTCATCGAGGGCGACGTGCAGGCGGCGATCATCCCGGCCTCTCCCAACCGCTCCTTCTTCAACTCGGTCTTCTACGAGGACCCTGAGCACCTGGCCGAGCTACTGCCGCGCCTCGCCGAGGCGTACGACGATGCCGGCGTCAACGCGTGGACGGTCTGGATCCCCGCCACCGATGACACGGCGAAGGCGGGCCTCGGGGCGGGGGGGCACGTCCTCGACGCGACGCCCCGCGCAATGAGCATCGAGCTCTCGGACCTGCGTGTTCCCGAGACCGACCCGGAGCTCCAGATCCGTCACGAGTCGGACATGGAGGCGGTTCGGTGGATCAACGAGGTGGCCTACGGCTATGCGCCCGGCGACTTCCCCCCGATGGCGCCGATGCCCGACACCGAGGTCTACCTGGCGAGCCTGGAGGGCGAGACCGTCTGCACGGCGCTGCTCTGGGATCGAGGAGAGGACACCGAAGTCACCTTTATCGCGACGCTCCCCGAGGCCCGCGGCCGGGGCATCTCCGGGCGCCTCCTCGCCCACGGGCTCGAGGATCAGCGCCAGCGCGGCAAGCTGGCATCGACCCTGATTGCGACCAAGCTCGGTTATCCCGTCTACGAGAAGCTCGGTTACCGCGAGGTGGGCGGCCTCGAGATGTGGGAGAGGAGAAAACCGTGAACGACGGCCGCTACAGCGACGAGCAGATCGACGCCGCGATCGATCAGCTCTCCGAGCCGGGGGCCTTCAGTGAGGCCGAGCGCCAGGTCGCTCGTGCCGCGCCCAGGCTTCAGCGGATCCTCGCCGAGGCGCTCGGCGCCGGCGGCTGGTTCGGGGAGTCGCACGAGGCCGAGGTGCTCAAGGCCGCGACCGACCCGGACGAGGAGGCGCGCCTGACGGCGGTCCGCACCCTGCTCGCCGAGGAGACGCGGATGGGGATGATGGTCGGCGTGGCGGTAGGGTGGGCGCTCGCCGAACGGCTTAGCGAGAAACAGGAGGAGTAGATCGAATGCCAGATGTCGAGTTCGAGGCGAACGGCGGTACCGCGAAGGGCTACCTGGCCGAGCCCGAGGGCGAGGGCCCGGGCCTGGTCGTGCTGGGGGAGTGGTGGGGCCTTGACGACAACGTGAAGGGGATCGTCGACAGCTTCGCCGAGGAGGGTTTCGTGACGGTCGCGCCCGACCTCTACGGCGGCAACACCACCGAGGAGCCCGACGAGGCCCAGAAGCAGCTGATGGCGATGAACATGGAGGAGGCCGAGAAGGACATGCGCGGGGCGGTCAGGTTCGTGCTCGACCAGCCGAAGTGCAACGGCCAGGTCGGCTCTGTCGGCTTCTGCGCGGGGGGCGGGCTCTCCGTCTGGGCCGCGGCCTCGAACCCGCAGATCGGCGCGGCGGTGACCTACTACTACGTGATGCCGCACGGCAAGCCGGACTTCTCGAACATCGACGCTCCCGTGCTCGGTCACTTCGGCACCGAGGACGACTTCATCTCGGTCGACGACGCGAAGGCGCTCGAGCAGGAGCTGCAAGCGGCCGGGGTGGACGCGGCCTTCGAGTACTACGAGGGCGGCGGGCATGCGTTCGCCAACGATCACAACCGCCTCGGCACCTACGACCAGGGGCACGCGGCCAAGGCGTGGGGGCGGACGGTCGACTTCCTCAAGAAGCACCTGGGCCGAAACGGCTCGAGCTGAGACGCCAAGCGCCGAAACTGGCCAGCCAGCCAGTCTCTCCGGTAGGCTGCCCAGTTGATGAGCGACGCGACGCAGACCGGCCCGTCGAGGGCGCAGCGGGAGGACTTCAAGGCGACCTCGGACCCCGCCCTCCAGCGGGGGGATCGGAGCGACGTCAAGCTGCTCGACTACACCCAGCTCTACAACCTCTGGGAGAAGCAGCAGTGGCGCACGCAGGACCTCGACTTCTCCCAGGACAAGATCGACTGGCACGAGCGCATTCCGGCTGATGAGCGCTTCCAGCGGATGTACGGCCTCTCGAGCTTCTTCATCGGCGAGCAGAAGGTGGCCGACGAGCTCGGCCCGATCATGCGCGCGGCTCCCACCGAGGCGCAGCGGATCTTCCTCTGCACCCAGATCGCCGACGAGGCGCGGCACGTCCGCTTCTTCGACCGTTTCTTCAGCGAGGTCGGCGTGCTCGAGGACACCGACGAGCTGCCGCAGCGCCTCGAGGCGCTCGACCAGCACCTGAACGACTCCTTCCGGACGCTCTTCGACGACCTGCTGAAGAGCCGCGTCGACCGGCTGGCGCAGGAGCCCGAGGACCGGGACGCGCTGGTCGAGGCGGTGACGCTCTACCACATGGTGATCGAGGGAATGCTCGCCCTCACCGGCCAGCACTTCATCATCGAGTACAACGAGCGCGTCGGGACGCTGCCTGGGTTCGTCGAGGGCTTCTCCAACGTCGCCCGCGACGAGCACCGCCACATCGCCTTCGGCGTTCGCTTCCTGACCGACTGCGTGCGCGAGGACGAGCGCTATCGCGACGTCATCCAGAAGATGCTCGAGCAGTCCCTGCCCGTCGCCGACGGCGTGATCGAGCCGCCCTGGCCCGAGGAGGAGGACAACACCGAGCTCTTCGGGGCGAGCCGCGAGGAGACCCACGCCTTCGCCGCCCAGGCGCTCAGCCGGCGCCTGAAGGTCATCGGGCTCGTGCCCGCCGCTGCTTAGACGCCGGCCTTCGGCTGCTTGGAGCGCTTCTTCGGAGCCGACTTCCGGGTCTTCGACCTCGACTTGCTCCTCGACTTCGACTTGCTCTTCGACTTGACGCGCGAGCGAGAGCGCTGCTTCTTGGGCTGGACGGAATACACCGTCGCGGGAGGAGGCTGGGTGGTCGTGGTCTGATCGCCGCCCGTCGTCGTCGTGGTGCCCGGCACGGTGCAGGTGGTCGGGGCACCCGGATCGGTGACGCCGTCGGCATCCGCGTCGCAGGTGGACGAGGGCTCGACGCCCGTCGTGACCGGACCGGTCTGCGAGGCCGTGCTGCCCCCCTTGTCCGTGTTGGCGAGGTTGTTGCCCCTGTGCCGTCTGTGCTTGCCGAGCAGCGGCAGCGAGCTCGCCGTGCCGCCGGTCGTCTCCGGATCGGAGGGCTGCTGCGGAACGGTCACCGTCTGAGTGGGCTGTGCCGGAGTCTGGGTGGCCGGCGCGCCCGCGGCATCGGCCGGAGGGTTCGCGGCCGGTGCCGGCGGGGTCTGGACGGGCATCACGGCGGGCGGCGCGTGCGTGGGGGCGGGGGCGGTGCGCTGCTTGGCTTGTGGCCTTGGAGCCTGGTTGGCGGTTGTGACGTGCTGGATCTCGGCCGCTCCGCCGGCCAGGATTGCCGCGGTCGCGATGCCCGCGGCCGCCTTGGTGCCGATCGCGGCGGCCGCGCCCGTGGCAGCGGCTGCCCCGGCTCCACCGGCGGCGGCTCCACCAACGGCGGCCGTCGTCGCGGCCGTGCCCCCGGCGGCGGCTGCGCCGGCGCCCGCTGCACCTGCGGCCCCGGCTGCCCCGGCCCCGGCTGCCCCGGCCCCGGCTGCCCCGGCGCCTGCCGCTCCGGCCCCTGCGCCGGCCCCGGCCCCGGCGCCCGCAGCGCCGCCGCCGCCGGCACCGGCGGCGGCACCACCACCGCCGCCGCCGAAGAGGCCGCTGAGCTTGGCGAGCAGGGTGCCCTTGAGGATGAGCAGCGGCCCCGCCGGGAAGATCGC
>DATBHQ010000087.1:0-23609 GCA_036557385.1 Solirubrobacterales bacterium
GCATCGAGGAACCGCAACCTGAAGGCCAGGTAGTAGGCGACCGCGACCAGGACTGCGTCGGCGGCTATCTGGATCAGTCGATGACGCCAGACGGGATAGGAGAGCCGATCCACGCCGGGCGAGTCTAGTGCGCGTTCCCCATATTTTTGGGCTCCGCGGCCCGTCCTCAGCGTGCCAGCCCCTACCATGCCGCCCCTGTGAGTGGCCTCGCGCTCCCCTTCCTGACGGCGTCGGTGACCGACAAGCTGGTGGACTTCGCCACCAACCTGATCGGCGACGCGGGCTACGCGGGCGTCTTCGTGCTGATGACGCTGGAGAGCGCCCTGATCCCGATCCCGAGCGAGGCGACGATGCTGTTCGCCGGCTTCAAGGTCGACGATGGGACGCTGACGCTGTTCGGCATCGTCGTCGCCGGAGTCCTCGGCAACCTGGTGGGCTCATGGATCGCCTACGCGATCGGCTACTACGGCCGCCTGGAGCTGGTCGAGCGCCACCGGATCTTCCACACCAACCGCCGCTACCTGGATTGGGCCGACGACTGGTTCAACAGGCATGGCGACGCCACGGTCTTCTTCTCGCGCATGTTGCCCGTGATCCGCACCTTCATCTCGCTTCCGGCGGGGGTCGCGAGGATGCCCTTCTGGCGCTTCACCACGCTCACCCTGCTCGGCTGCATCCCCTGGGTCTTCGCGCTCGGCCTGCTCGGCCGGGAGGTGGGGAGCAAGTGGGATGACTGGAAGGACCGGCTCCACTACCTCGACTACGCCGTGCTCGCCGCGATCGTGGCCCTGATCGTCTACGCGATCTGGAAGCGCCGGCGCGGCCGGGTCGAGCCCGCGACCGATCGGCGAGCCGCCTCCGAGGCGACGGCCGAGGAGCAACCCGTCTCACGGTGAAGACGTCGAGGGCGATCGTCCTCGGCGCGGTCCAGGGACCGACCGAGCTCCTTCCCGTCTCGAGCTCCGCGCACCTCACCCTCGCCTCCTGGTTCCTCGGCTGGAGGAGGGACGACGGCGATGCCGAGCTGGAGAAGTCCTTCGGCGTCGCGCTCCACGCCGGCGCGGCGGCGGCGCTGCTGGTCGGCCAGCACCAGGTCATCCTCGAGGAGCTCCGTTCCTTCGACCGGCGCAGGGCCGCCGTGCTCGGCCTCTCCTTCCTCCCCGCGGCCGTCTTCGGCGTGCTCTTCGAGCGCGTCATCGAGAGCCGCCTCGGCGGACCGGTCCCGACCGCTGCCGGCCTACTGGCTGGGGCGGGTGCCATGGCCGCTGCGGATCGGACACCGCAGACGCGGGATCGCGGCGGGGCCACCCCCGCCGACGGGCTCGCGCTCGGCTTCGCCCAGGCGGCCGCGCTCGCGCCCGGCATCTCCCGCAACGGCGCAACGCTCAGCGTCGCCCGCTGGCGAGGCTTTACGCGCCAGCACGCCAACATGCTCTCCCGCACCGTCGCCCTGCCGGTGATCGTCGGAGCGGCCTTGCTCAAGGGCGCGCGCCTGAGGCGCCGCGGCTTGCCGCCGGACCAGCGCGCCGCGTTCGCCGCCGGGACGGCCGCCTCGTTCGGCTCGACGCTCGCCTCTCAGGCTCTGATCCGGGTCGTCGAGCGCGACAGCGCGCTCTGGCCCTACGCCGCCTATCGAGCGGGCCTCGCCGGCCTCGTGCTCGGCCGGCTCTGGCGGCGCAGGCGCAGGCAGCGGGCCGACCTGCGCGGCTTTGGCCAGCCCGAGAGCTTCGCCTCGGGCGACGGCCATCCGGCCGGCGGCAACGGCGCCCCGACCTGGGCACGGGCGTCGGGCCAGGCCTCCGAGCCGACCGCTCGAGGCGGATCCTCGTGACCGAGGACGCGTACGCGCGGGCGGGCGTCAGCCAGGGTGACGCCGACGCGGCGGTGGCGTCCCTCGTCTCCGCCCTGGCCGCCGGCGCGCCCGCCGAGAGCCGCCAGGTCCTCGCCAGCGGCCACTACGCGAACGTGGTGCAACTCGACGAACGGACCGGCATCGCGCTCAGCACGGACGGCGTCGGCACGAAGCTGGTCGTCGCCGAGCAGCTGGGCCGCTGGGACACCGTCGGGATCGACTGCGTGGCGATGAACGTCAACGACGTCGTCTGCGTGGGCGCCGAACCGCTCGCGATGCTCGACTACCTAGCGGTCGACCGGGCTGATCCCGAGGTCGCCGCCGCCATCGGCGAGGGCCTGGCGCGCGGCGCCGAGCGGGCGGGCGTCGAGATCGTCGGCGGCGAGCTCGCCCAGCTCGGCGAGATCATCAACGGCCTCGACCTGGCGGGCGCCTGCTTCGGCGTCGTCGCCCTCGACTCGCTGGTCACCGGTGCGGCGATCGAGCCCGGCGACCCGGTGATCGGGCTGCCCTCAACCGGGCTGCATTCCAACGGCTACACGCTGGCCCGCTCGGCGCTCGAGGGCATCCCGATGGACGACGAGCGCCTCGGGCGGCCCCTTGGCGATGCGCTGCTCGAGCCGACCGAGATCTACGTCAAGCCAGTGGTCGACCTGCTCCGCTCCGACGTCGACGTCCGGGGGCTCGCCCACATCACCTCGGGCGGCCTCGGCAACCTGTTGCGACTGGAGGCGGACGTGGGCTACGAGATCGACGATCCCCTGCCGGTGCCCGAGATCTTCACGCTGATCCAGGAGCTCGCCGGCGTGCCGGACGACGAGATGCACGAGGTGTTCAACATGGGGTGCGGGTTCTGCGTGGTGGTCGCGGCGGCGGACGAAAAAGCGGCGATGAAGAGGCTGCAGGCCCGGTACGCCGGCGCAAAGCGGATCGGCCGCGCGGTCGACGGCGCCGCGGAGGTCGCCCGAACCGCCAATTGACCCCTTGACCACACGATCGTGTGGTCAGATGGGCAAACGGCTCAGGCGAGCTCCCAGATCGTGCCGGTGAGAGCCGGGATCGGCTTCAGCTTCCAGTCGCGCGCCAGGGCCCAGAGCTCGGCTTCGACCACCGGCGCGGGGCGATCCGCGAGGACCTCCAGCTCACGGGTAGCGCACCGGCCAAAGCGCCGAATCGCCTCAAGCGGCTCCAGCCCTCCTTCATTGACGGGTTTTGCTCCCGCCGCCAGCGCCGCGTCCCGCAGCGCCGGATGCGACTTCGCCTGTCCCCAGACCCCGTGCCGGGCGCCGTCCTCGCCGATGAAGACCGCCGAGGGAAAGCTGATTCGCTCGTGCCCCTCCGTGCGGCGAACCGCTCCGGCCTCCCGTGCCTCCTCCGGCGGGTTGCGCACCTCCTCGAGATCGGCGCCGAAGGCCTCGGTGATCGCGTGCGAGCGGAGGTCGATCTCGAAGCGGGCGCGATCGATGCGCGCTCGGCCCACCGCCGCGATCAGGGCGTCGGCGTGGTCGAGCTTGCGGCGCTCGAACATGATCCCCTCGCGCACGCTGCGCAGATACCGGTAGGCGGCATCGGGGCCCTGCTCGGCGGCCGCCTCGACGGCCTGGCAAGCGGGGTAAGTCGAGGAGAGCGGGTTCTCCCTCCAGATCCGGGGGTCGAGGGGCATCCCTCCGTCCGCGGCGACGTCGAGCCAGTGGGAGATCAGGTCGGTGAAGCAGTCCGGGCCCTGGCCGATTCGCCCTTCGTCGTCGCGATATTCGCTGCCGTATCGGCGGGCCAGCCCGCCCATCACCCAGACGAACTCGAGCTCGCCATCGAACTCCCACATCAGCCTGCGCAGGGCGGGCTCTCCCGCCCAGGACCAGGGACAGGCGGGATCGGTGTAGAAGCGGACGTGGACAGTCATCATTCCGGTCGGGCCCTCGCAGCCGCGGGACCGGCCGCGGGCGAAAATACAGCCGATGGACGAGGAGAAGCATTGGAACGCTTGAGCTCGACAGTCCTCTCGGGCCGTTATCGGCTCGAGTCGAAGCTGGGCTCGGGCGGCATGTCGACCGTCTACCTCGCCACGGACCAGGTCCTCGACCGGCCCGTGGCGATCAAGCTGCTCCATCGCGAGATCTCGGAGGAGGCGGACCAGCTCGAGCGCTTTCGCCGGGAGGCCCGAGCAGCGGCCCGGCTCTCCCACCCGAACCTGGTCGGGGTGATCGACGCCGGCGAGGACGACGGCCGCCCCTACATCGTCTTCGAGTACATCGAGGGACGCACGCTGAAGCGGCGCCTCCAGGAGGAGGGGCCCCTGCCAGTGGACGAGGCGGTCGCCTACGCGATCGAGATCGGCCGCGGCCTGACCGCCGCCCACGCCCGCAAGCTGGTCCACCGCGACGTCAAGCCGCAGAACGTGCTGATCGACCCGGACGGGCGCGCCAAGGTGACCGACTTCGGCATCGCCCGGTCACTCGAGCAGCAGGGGATGACGGCGACCGGCCGCGTCCTCGGCACCACCGACTACGTCTCCCCCGAGCAGGCGATGGGCGAGGACGTCGACGAGCGCTCCGACGTCTACTCCCTCGGCGTGGTCCTCTACGAGATGCTCACCGGCGACGTCCCCTTCCGCGCCGAGACCCAGGTCGGCGTCGCGATGAAGCACGTCAACGAGCCGATGCCCGATGTGCAGGCGAAGCGCCCCGAGGTCTCGGCCGCCGTGGCCTCGGTCGTCGACCGCTCGACCACCAAGGACCCGCGCGATCGCTACGGCACCGTCGCCGAGATGGTGCGGGACCTCGAGCAGACCCTCGAGGTCGAGGCCGCCCGGCGTGGCGGGACGAGCGGCGAGGCGACCAGCGTGCTCGACTCGGTGCCCTCTCACCGGCGACGGCTCCGCGGGCGCCGCCGGATCTCCGGGCCGGGCGTCGCGCTGGCGATCGTCATCCTCGCCCTGGCCGCCGCGGCTGTGATCTTCGCGAGCAGACTGGACCTCGGCAGTGACGACAATGCGCCGAGCGCCGGCGGAAGCTCCGAGGTGAGGCTCTCAGATCAGGCCGCGAGCGAGTTCGACCCGGAGGGCGACGGGCAGGAGACCGGGACCGAGGAGCAGGCAGTTGACGGCAACCCCACCGGGACCGCCTGGTCGAGCGAGCACTACGACACACCCGACTTCGGGGGCCTCAAGGACGGGGTCGGCCTGGCGATCGACGCTGGCAGCGCGGTGAACGCCAAGTCGATGACGATCAGGGCCCTGACGCCCGGCTACGACGCGGAGATCTACGAGGTCAACGGCGCGCCGGCGGACTCGCTCTCAGCCTGGGGACAGCCGGTCGCGAAGATCAGCGACGGCGGGGACCGCGAGAGCGTGGCCCTCCCCGGCAAGGCGGCCAAGTCATTCCTGATCTGGATCACGAAGATGCCGCAGGCCCAGGACGATCCGAGCCGCTACCAGATGGAGATCTCGGACGTCCAGCTGTTCAAGTGATCAGAGCTCGTACGACTTCGCCTTCTCGTACCGCTCGATCGCGAGCTTGACGAGGCGATCGCAGAGCTCCGGATAGGCGATGCCGTCGGCCTCGAAGAGCTTGCCGTAGACGCTCGTCTCCGTGAAGCCGGGGATCGTGTTGAGCTCGTTGACGAGCACCTCCTCTCCGTCCACGAAGAAGTCGCAGCGGGCCAGGCCGCTGCAGCCGCAGAGCATGAACACCCGGCGCGCGAGCTCGCGCACCCGCTCGGCGGCGCCCTCGGAGATCCCGGGGGGAACCCTCAGCTCCATCCCGCCCTCCGCGTACTTGGCCTCGTAGTCGTACCAGTCGGATGCCTTGGTGACGATCTCCCCGGGCGGCGAAGCCACCGGGTCCTCGTTGCCGAGCAGCGAGCACTCGACCTCCTTCCCGGGCGCCGGGGCCTCGATGATCACGCGCGGGTCGTGCCGGCGGGCGTGCTCGACCGCCCTGTCGAGCTCCTCCTCGCCCGAGGCCGGGGAGATCCCGACGCTCGAGCCGAGCCGAGCGGGCTTCACCCAGACCGGCCGGCCGAATCCGGAGGCGATCTCGCGCCAGCCCTCCTCCCCCGCGCGGCAGTAGTCGACCTGCGGGATCCCGTCCTGGGCGAGGAGATCCTTGAACACCAGCTTGTCCATGCAGACCGCCGAGGACTCGACGTCGGAGCCCGCATAGGGGACGTCGAGGACCTCGAGGAGCCCCTGGACGCTGCCGTCCTCCCCGCCGGGACCGTGCAGGACCGGGAAGACCGCGTCGCAGCCGAGCAGCCCGTCCCCAGGGGCGAACTCGACCGGCTCCCCGCCCGCCGTCCAGCGGCCCTCGCGGCTGATCGTCACCTCGACCGTCTCGTGACCCGCCTCGCGCAGGCCCGCCGCGACCGAGGCCGCCGAGTTCAGCGAGACCTCGTGCTCGCTGGAGATCCCGCCGCCTAGGACCGCGACCCTCATGGCGTCGCCGGCGGGGTGGTCGAGGCGACGCCCACCGAGATCGTCACCGTGTCCCCGCGGCGGCCGCGCGAGCCACTCGGCGGGAACACGGAGATCACTCGGCCGACCTGGGTCGGATCGTCCGTGGTCTCCTCCGTGACCGCCGGGGTGAAACCCGCCTTCTTCAGGGCGGTCACGGCGGTCTTGCGAGCCTCGCCGACGACGTCGGGAACCGTGATCGCCCCGGTCGAGGCGAAGATCGTCACCTGCGTGCCCCGCGCGACCAGCTTGCCCGAGCCCGGGCTCTGGCTCAGCACCCTGCCCTCGGGCTCGGTGGAGTCCCGCTGCACGAGGACGCCCGAGAGGCCGGCGCTCTGCAGCGCCGCGAGGGCCGCCTGGTCGTCGAGGCCGACCACGCTCGGAACCTCCACCTGGTTGGTCCCGCGGGAGACCACGATCGTGACCACCTGGCTGGTGGAGAGCTGGGTCCCGGCGGCGGGCTCGGTCCTGATCACCTCGCCCTTGGGCGCCGTGTTCGAGAACTCATCCCGGGTGATGACGTTGAACCCGGCCTTCTCCAGCCTCGTTCTCGCATCGCGCAGGCTGAGGCCGGTGACGTCGGGGACGGCGACGATCGCCGGGCCGGAGCTGACGCTGAGCGTGATGGTGGAGCCCTCCTCCACCTTGCCGCCGCCGCGATCGGTTGGGATCGGGTCCTGCTCCACGACCTGGTTTCGCGTCGCCCCGCTGGGCACGGCCTTGATCGCGACCTCGAAGCCCTTCGAGTCGAGGACCTGGCTCGCCGCATCGACGTCCTGCCCGATCACGTCGGGGACGGAGACGTGCGAGGGGCGCGTGAGCGCGAAGGCGACCAGCGCGGCAACCCCCGCGGCGAGCAGGGCGAGGACGATCCAGCGCCAGCGCCGCCGGCGCCTCTCCCGCTCCCACTCAGCCCGCTCGTCGTAGGGCTCCTCCTCCCGGGGGATGTCCGCCACGCCCTCGGGGGTGACGGCGGCGTACGCGGCGGTGTCCTCGGGGCGCGGGGCGTCGGGGGCCTGCTCGGCCGCGTCGAGCGCCTTCAGGAACGCGTCCGCGTCCTTGAAGCGGGCGTCCGGGTCCTTGGCGAGCGCGCGCATCACCACCGCGTCGAGTGCCGGCGGAACGTTCGGGTTGATCGCACTGGGACGCCTGGGCGCCTCGGAGACCTGCTTGAGCGCGACGGCGACGGCGCTCTCGCCCTCGAACGGCACCCGCCCGGTGAGGGCCTCGTAGAGGATCACCCCGATCGAGTAGATGTCCGATCGCGGGGTGGTCGGCTTGCCCTGGGCCTGCTCCGGCGAGATGTACTGCGCCGTACCCATCACCGAGCCGGTGGCGGTGATGTCGGAGTTCTCGCCGGCGCGGGCGATCCCGAAGTCCGCCACCCGGGCGCGGCCCTCGTCGTCGACCAGGACGTTCTGCGGCTTCAGGTCGCGGTGGACGATCCCCTTGCGGTGGGCGAAGCGGGCGGCCTTCAGGATCTGGCGGGTGAAGTCGATCGCGTCCTTGGGGCTCATCCCGCCCTTGACGAGGTCCTTCATCGAGGGACCCTCGACGTACTCCATGGCGATGAAGTAGGTGTCGCCGAACTCCCCGCGGTCGAAGACCCCGACCACGTTCGGGTGCTGCAGCCCCGCCGCCGACTGGGCCTCGCGCTGGAAACGCCTGACGAACTCGGAGTCCTGGGCGAAGCGGTCGTGCAGGATCTTGATCGCGACCTTACGGTCGAGCTCGGTGTCCTCGGCCAGCCAGACGTCGGCCATTCCCCCGCTGCCGATCTTGCGGTCGAGTCGGTAGCGGTCGTCGACCACCGCTCCGGTCTGCTGCTCAGGGCTAGCCACCTGAGTTCCCTCGCAGGATCGCCTCGGCGACCGACTTGAAGATCGGGCCGCAGGTCGGCCCGCCGAAGCCGCTGGTGTGCTCGACGATGCAGGAGATCGCGATCTGCGGGTCCCTGGCCGGCGCGAAGCCGATGAACCAAGCGTCGTTGACGCCCGGCGAGATCTCCGCCGTCCCGGTCTTGCCGGCGACGTCGATGCCGGACACGGCCGCGGCGGTTCCCGTCCCCTCGTTGACGACGCTCTGCATCATCGTGTTGAGCTCAGACGCAGTGTCCTCGCTCATCACCCGGCTCTGGCGGGCGGGATCCAGCTTCGTCTCGCGCCCGTCGGGGTCGATCACCTTCGACCACAGCCGCGGCTCCATCAGCTCGCCCTTGTTCGCGACGGTCGCCGCGACCAAGGCCATCTGCAAGGGGGTCACCTGCAGCCTCTCCTGGCCGATCGCCACGCGGCCGATGTCGATCGCGTCGCTCGGGCCGAGCAGCTTGCCGCCGTCGTAGACGCCGCTCGCCGCCAGCTGGAATCCCGGATAGTCGAGGCGCGGCTTTGCGTCGAAGCCGTAGCGGTCCATGTACTTGAACATGGTGTCCTTGCCGAGCTTCTCGCCGGCCTGCGCCCACCAGGTGTTGACTGAATTGGTGAGCGCGGTGGTCATGTCGATCGTGCCGAACTGCTCCCCGCCCGAGTTGGCCAGCGGAACCCCTTCGATCTCGATCGGTGACCGGCCGCTGAAGGTCGAGTCGGGGCTCAGCTCGCCGCTGTCGAGCGCGGCGGTGGCGGTCACGACCTTCATCGTCGAGCCGGGTGGGTAGCCGCCCTGCGTCGCCCGGTTGAAGAGGGGCGCGCTGTCGTCCCGGTTGAGCTGGGCCAGGTGCTTGGGGATGTCGTTCGGGTCGTACTCGGGGATGCTCACCATCGCCCTGACCTCGCCGGTCGACGGGACGACCGCGACGACCGAGCCGCGCCGCCCGGCCAGCCCGTTCACCGCCGCCTCCTGCGCGGCGGGATCGAGCGCGGACTGCACGTTGTCCCCCTTCTGAGCGTGCCCCTGAAGCTCGTCGAGGATGGAGAGGAACTCGGTCTTGTTGCCGACCAGCTCGTCGTTGTGGGCGAGCTCGAAGCCCACCCTGCCCTGCGTGACGAAGCTGTAGCCGATCGGGTTGCCGAACAGCGAGCCCTGCGGATACCGGCGCACGTAGATCTTGTTGTTGCCGCTTCCCTGCGGAATCGACTTCGCGATCACCGAGCCGTCGGAGGCGAGGATCTTGCCGCGCTGGATCTTCTGCTCCTCGAGCAGCGGCCTGCGGTTCGCCTGGTTCGCCTTGAGCGAGTCGGAGTCGAAGATCGACCAGTACGAGGTGAACCCGAAGAGCAGCGCGTAGAGGACGAGCAGGAACCCGAAGAGCTTGATGATCTGCCGGTTCATCAGATGCTCGTCTCGCTCTGGAGGCGCACCCGCCGACGCGCCTTGTCCGAGACCATCAGGAGCAGGGCGAGCAGGATGAAGTTGGCGATGATCGAGCTGCCCCCGTAGCTGATGAAGGGCAGGGTGACGCCGGTCAGGGGAATCACCCTCGTAACGCCGCCGATGATCACGAAGGCCTGCAGGGCGAAGATCGCCGTCAGCCCGGTGGCGAGCAGCTTCGAGAAGCCGTCCTCCGCCAGGATCGCCGTCTTGAAGCCCCGCTCGGCGATCAGCGCGTAGATCAGGACCACGGCAGCGCCGCCGAAGAGGCCCAGCTCATCGACGATCACCGCGTAGATGAAGTCGGTGTGCGGGGCGGGCAGGATGGCGCACTTGTCCGGGAAGTCCCCGTGGCAGCCGGGCAGCTGCACCAGCGAGTCCCCCAGCCCGCGGCCGAAGAGCCCGCCGTCCGCCTGCGCGAAGATGGACTGCGAGAGCTGGTAGCCGGAGCCGCCGGCGTCCTTGAAGGGATCGAGCCAGATGTCGAAGCGGTCCTGGATGTGTGCGGCCGTCTGAGCGAAGAACCAGGCCCCCACCACGAACATCGCGAGGCCGATGATCACGAAGGAGAGCCGGCCGGTGGCGACGTAGATCAGGGCCAGGAAGGCACCGAAGAACATCACCGAGCTGCCCAGGTCGCGGATGAAGACCAGCAGCACCATCGCGGCCCCCCAGACGACCAGCAGCGGCCCGAGGTGCTTGAGCGGCGGCAGGACGAGGCCGAAGACGTTGCGAGCGCCCACGACGAGAACCTCGCGGTGCTCGTTCAGATAGCTCGCCAGGAAGACGACGATGCAGATCTTCGCCAGCTCGGTGGGCTGGAAGGTGATCGGCCCGAGATCGACTGCCAGGAAGGCGTCGTTGGTGGCGTGCCCCAGGAAGCGGGGCATGATCAGCAGGATGATCCCCGCCAGCGCGATCAGGTAGCGATAGCGCTCCAGGGCGTCGTAGTCCCGCAGGAAGATGATCGTCGCCGAGAAGAGGATCAGGCCGAGGACGAACCAGTTGGCCTGGTCGCGGGCGAGGCCCTCGTTCAGCCTGAAGAGCATCACCATCCCGAAGGCGGCGAGGAGGGCGACGAGGGGGAAGAGATAGGGGTCAGCGTCGGGCAGCCGGATCCGGATGACGATGTGCGTGGCGACGCAGAGGGCCAGGAAGTAGCCGCCGTAGAGCACGCTCAGGTTGCCGAGCTCGGCCGAGTTCGTGATCAGCACGGCGGTGAACCCGGCCGTGACCAGCAGCGCGACCGGGATCAGGGCGAAGAGCTCGCGGGTGCGGGCGCTCAACGCTTCTGGGCCTGCTTGCCCTGGTTGGCCCCAGACTTCTTCTTCTGCTTCTTCTTCGGCTGCGGCGGTGGGGGCGGTTGCGGGACGCCCTCGGTCGGCCGCTGCTGGATGTCGGTGGCCAGGCTGGTGGCGTCGTCCTTGCCGCGCAGGGTGTGCCCGGTCACGGCGCGCTGGCGGTCCTCGGAGATCGTCCCCACCTGCACCGGGATCGAGTACTGCTTGGAGTAGAGGCTGACGCCGAGCGGGAGCTCGTAGGGCAGGCCCCGGTAGACGGCGACTTCCCCCTGGCCGTCCGTGCCGAGGAAGTAGATCGAGCGGACGAAGAGCACGGCGGCGAGGACGATCGCGGCGAGGACGACGAGCCCTGCGGCCCACTTCAGCGCCCGGCGCCGGCGCGGCGGAGCCGGCACCGGACCCTGGCCGCGCAGCCGGTCGGTCGCCGCCCTGACGCGCTCGCCGGTCAGCCCCGCGCCCTCGGCCGTACGCGAGATCAGGGTCGCGCCCTCCTCGGCCTCCTTGGCGTCGGCGTCGGCCAGGCGGAAGGCGACGGCCGTGATGTTGTCGCGGCCGCCACCCCGGTTGGCCGCCTCGACCAGCTTGTTGACGGCGGACCGCAGGCCCCTGGAGCCCACCAGGATCTCCCGGATCTCGTCGTCGGAGACCATCGTGGTGAGCCCGTCGCTGCAGAGCAGGAAGACATCGCCGTCGCGGGCCGGGAAGGTCATGGTGTCGACGTTCACGCTCGGCTCGGGCCCCAGCGCACGGGTGATGATCGAGCGCTGAGGATGCTCCTCGGCCTGCTCCTCGGTGAGCCGGCCCTGGCGGCGAAGCTCCTCGACCAGGGAGTGGTCCTTGGTGAGGCGCTTCAGCTCACCGTTCCGCAGCAGGTAGGCGCGGCTGTCGCCGACGTGCCCGAACGCGACCTCGTCGCCGCGCACCATCGCGGCCGTCAGGGTCGTGCCCATGCCGGCGCGCGAGGAGTCCTCCTGGGCGAGCCGGTGGATCTCGCGGTTGGCCCGCTGGGCGATCGCCTCGAGCTGGCCCTCCGCGGGCTCTTCGGGGCTCGGCTCGCGGCGCTTCTCGAACGCGCGCGCCGCGATCCGCGAAGCGACCTCGCCTGCCTGCGCGCCCCCCATCCCGTCGGCGACGGCGAAGAGGGGCGCCCGGGCGAAGTAGGAGTCCTCGTTCGCCTGCCGCTGCCGCCCGGTGTCCGTCTTGTGTGCCTCTTCGGCGACTTTCAGCATCAGGACACCTCGAAGCGGAGCTCAGTGTCCCCGATCCGGATCGCGTCGCCGGGCGTGAGCTCGGCCTCGCCGTGAAGCTCGCGCGAGTTGAGGAGGGTGCCGTTGGTGGAGTTCATGTCCTCGACGAAATATGCGCCGGAGCGGTTGAACACGCGTGCGTGGATCCCGGAGGCATAGCGATCATCGAGGCGGATGTCGGCGTCAGCGGAGCGGCCGAGCGAGACCCCGCCGAAGAGGTCGAAGTGCTCCCCTTCGTGGAGGCCGCCGCCAGTCTCGACGACCAGGAAGGCATCGGTCCCCGCGGGCTCGACCCCGGAGACCTCGTGGTAGCCGGTCTCGTAACCCGGGGTCGCGGTGCCGCGGAGGTCCCTCAGGGAGCTTCGGGTCACCCAGAGCAGAAAGAGGAAGAGAACGGCAAGGAAGCCGAACTTGAGCGCTACCGCCAGCGGCTCGAGGTCGTTATTCACTGCTCGATGTCGAAGGCGAAGACCTTGGTCCCTAGGGTGATCTCATCGCCGGGAGACAGACGGGCGTTCGCGACTCGGCGGCCGTTGACCTTGACGCCGTTGGTCGAGTTGAGGTCGACGATCTGCCAGTCCCCCACGTTCGAGCGCCGCAGC
This sequence comes from Solirubrobacterales bacterium, assembly GCA_036557385.1. Lineage (GTDB taxonomy): Bacteria > Actinomycetota > Thermoleophilia > Solirubrobacterales > 70-9 > DASUPK01. The sequence continues at coordinate 12,762 of DATBHQ010000087.1, forward strand.
TCCGCGTGGCGCCGCGAGATGTTCGGATCGTCGATGACGCAGTCGCACTCCTTCGACCGGCCGAGCGTGGCGGTCGGGCCGTCGAGGACGTAGCGGCGGTCGTCGACGGAGACGATCGCCCGGGTCTCGGAGAAGGCTGCGTCCGGGCGGCGCTTGGAGCGCGCCTTCTGCGCCTGGGTGGCCGAGTAGACCATCGTGTGGCCGTGCTCGCCCTGCTCGGGCTCCGCCCCCTGGCGCTGCGGCGGGCGCACCAGGCGAGTCTGGATCCCGAACTCGCCGAGGCGGAGGCGGTCGTCCGAGTCCAGGTGGACCACCGGACGCGTCAACAGGTCGTAGTCATGGTGACGGGCGTGCTCGAGCAGGTGACCGCTGAGCTCCTGAGCGAGCGAGGACTCGTAGTCCTTGAAGCGCTCGTAATCGTCGGGACAGAGCCAGACCGTGTACTCGTTCGGCACGTAGACCCGCTGGACCGACGCGGTCTTGTGGGCGTCCATCTCCTTGGCGAGCTTGCGCGCGATCTCCACCGGCTGCACACCGGAGCTGAAGGCGCGGGAGAAGACGCCTTCGACGAGGCCCTCAATCCGGGCTTCGAGGTTGCGTAGAACGCTGATCGGGAGCTCCTCGGGTCAGTTGGCCGCCGGTTGGTACGCGGTGCGCATGAATGAAACGGGTTGCGCCTGACGGCGCACCCTCGCATCAGCCACGAGACAACGGGCCGAAATGCTAGTGGGGTTCGCTACGCAAAAGCATCGGAGCCGCCCTCGTCCAGCGGCGCCCTGTGGTAGGGCCCGGGCGTGCCCAGGCGGCGCGTCAGCAGGGCGGCGATCACGGCCGCCAGCAGCGCGCCGAAGAAAAGGCCCGGCGGGCTCGAGCCGCCGCCCACGAGCCGGAGCGCGGAGATCAGCCCCGCGGCCCAGATCAGGGCGCCCAGCCCGTCGAGCACCGGCGTGCGGCCGCGGATCAGCATGGGCAGCGCCCAGGCCGCGAGCGCGAACACGCCCGCACCGGCGAGCACGGAGCCATCGATCAGCGGTGCGACCACGTCTCCGAGCGTGTTTCCGGCCGATCCGGTCCAGTGGGCCGGAGGGTCCGCCACCGGTCCGAGCAGCAGGGTTCGATGGGCGAGCTCCTCCCAGGCGGCCAGCCACAGGTATCCGATCCCGCCGAGCAGCGCGCGGCCGGCGGCGCCGCGGGTGAGGCCGGCGAGGGCCGGATAGACGGGCCCAAGCCCGGCGAGCCCGAGGAGCGGTGCGAGGCCGGGCAGGGCGATCGCCTCCGGATCGATGGCCGCGAGCAGCAGGGGAGCGCCCAGCGCCGCCACCAGGGCGGCCACCCCGGGCTCGCCCGCGCCGATCATCAGCCAGAGCAGGACCAGTGTGAGCTGCAGGGCATATGCCGGCCGCGGGCGGCCGAGTGCGAGGAAGCCCGGGACGAGTGCGGCCAGCGCGACGGGGGCGGGTGCCCCGGTGGCGATCAGCGCGGCGAGACCGAGAGCGGCGATCCCGGCACCGGGCAGGAAGCGGGCGAGCTCCGGCAGGCGCCTCGGCTCGAGAAGGGCGTCGTCATCGATCCCGGCGATCGGGGGAAGGGGCTCGCCGTCCAGCTCACCGATGTGGGCGCCGAGTGCCCCGCCCAGCTCCGAGGCCAGCGGGCGCTCCTCCGGGTCAGGGTCGAGTGCGGCGTCGATCGCCTCGGTCATCTCCTCGGGCAGCTCGGGACGCACGGCCCCCAGCGGCGCGATCGGCTCCCCGATCGCTCGCGCCGTTGCGGCCGGTCCCTCGCGCAGCAGCGGATGCTCTCCGCAGAGGCACTCGTAGAGCGTCAGCGCCAGCGAATAGACGTCGGCCGCGGGCCCCGGACGGAGGCCGTCGGCCTGCTCGGGAGCCATGTAGGCGAGCGTTCCCACCACGGCACCGGTGGCGGTCAGGGTCTTCTCGCCCCCGATGCGGGCGATCCCGAAGTCGACGAGCTTGGCCCGCTCGTTCTGATCGACCAGGATGTTCTCCGGCTTGACGTCGCGGTGGACGACCTTGGCGCGGTGCGCGGCGGTGAGCGCGGCGGCGGCGTCCGCCCCGATGCGGGCGACGAGACGATCGTTGAGCGCGCCGTGGCGGCCCAGGGAACGCAGGGTCTCCCCATCGATCAGCTCGGAGACGAGGAAGGCGTGCTGCCCATCGGTGGAGAGCTCATAGAGCGTCGCGATGTTGGGATGGGTGAGCCGGGCGACCGCCTGCGCCTCCCGGGTGATGCGCGGCGCGCCGTGCTCGCGGTCGATCACCTTGACCGCCACGGACCGTTGCAGCCTCTCGTCCCAGGCGCGATAGACGGTTCCGAAGCCGCCGCTTCCGATCCGCTCCTCGATACGGAATCTCCCCAGGATCACCTCACCGACCATGGCCGGTTTGAGTTCGCCCCCGGACGATCTTTTCCTGTGTGGGCGCTATCCGGCTTCGCCGTAAAACGGGTTGCTCCTCGGCTTCGCCTGCGGAGCACCCTCGCGTATACACGCGTCGTGACCCGTGTTCATACTGAGGCGCGGTTTGGCTTTTCTCGATTCCGAAGAAGACGAGCTCGTCCTGGAGGACGAGCCGCCCGAGCGTCCCCGCCGAAGGGTCGGCGGGCCGCAGAGGCGACGCCAGCAGTTCCTCGTCCGGCGCCTGATCGGCGTCGGGGTGGGCCTGGCGTTCCTGATCCTGATCGTGATCGGGATTCGCGGCTGCCTCGAGGCGCGCTCGGACCGCGCCCTCCGCAACTACGACTCCGAGGTCGCCTCGCTCATGCGGCAGTCCGAGCAGAGCGGACGGGACTTCTTCAACCTGCTCAACGGCTCGGGCCCAACCTCGAGCTCGCTCGATGCCCAGCAGGAGGTGATCCAGCAGCGAGACGCCTCGCAGGATCTCCTCGATCGCGCCCATGACATCGGGGCGCCGGGCGAGATGCACGACGCCCAGAACGCGGTCCTCCAGACCCTGACCCTGAGGCGGGACGCGCTCAGCTCGATCGCCCAGAACGTCACGCAGGCGACGGCGCGAACCCAGACCACCGACGCGATCAAGGCGATCAGCGACGCGATGGGCTCCCTCTACGCGAGCGACGTGCTCTGGACGCAGATCGGCAAGCCTCAGATCGAGAACGTGCTCGACAACGAGGGCGTGGACGGAACGCCGTTGCCCGGGGGCAAGTTCATGCCGGCCAACGCGACCGACTATCTGGACCAGACGAGCCTGGTGACCAAGCTCAACGCGCTCACCGGCCAGACGACCTCGAACACGGGCGGCGTTCACGGCCTGCAGCTCGACTCAACCACGGTCGGCGGCCAGACGCTCTCGCCCGATTCGACCAATACCGTCCCGGCCGACGCCACCGAGATCGACATCGCGGTGACGAACTCTGGCGACAGCGACGAGACCGGCATCAGCGTCACGGCCACGCTGGGCGGCACTCGGCTCACCGGGCAGCTGCAGGCGCTGAGCGCCGGCGAGCAGGGGACCGTGAAGATCCCGATCACCAGCAAGCCGACGGCAGGCACGGACACGACGCTGGAGGTCGTCGTGACGCCGGTGAACGGCGAGCAGATCACGACCAACAACACCTCCACCTACTCGGTCGTCTTCGGCTCCTGATGACAGGCGTGCCGCGGGTGACCTACCTGGGCCCGCCGGGAACGTTCAGCGAGGACGCGCTGCGCGCGGCGGTGGGCGAGCAGCAGGTGGAGGCGATCCCCTCGCCCTCGGTCTACGACGCGATCGTCGCCGTGGCGGAGGGTGCGTCGGATCGGGCACTGGTGCCGTTCGAGAACTCGATCGAGGGCGCCGTCACCGCCACCCTTGACACGCTCGCCTTCGATGCGGACGGCCTCGGCCTGGTTGGCGAGTACGACCTGCCGATCCGCCACTGCCTGATCGCCAGGGAGGAGATGCCCCTCGAGCGGATCGAGGTGGTGCTCTCCCATCCCCAGCCGAGCGCACAGTGCGCTCGCTTCATCCGCGAGAACCTCTCCCAGGCGGAAGTGCGGGCGGCGCCGAGCACCGCCGACGCGGTCCGGACCGTCGCCGAGTCGGATGAGCCCTGGGCGGCGCTCGGAGCCGAATCCGCGGCGCGCCTGTACGGCGCCGCGGTGCTGCGCCAGGGCGTCGAGGACGAGGCCGACAACATCACCCGCTTCGTCTGGGTCGCACCCGACGACATCCACCCGTCGGGCTCGGGCCCGTGGCGAACCTCGCTGGTCTTCTCCGAGCTCGGCGAGGACCATCCCGGAGCCCTCGTCGAGGCCCTGCGGGTCTTCTCGAGCCAGGAGGTCAACCTCACGCGGATCGAGTCCCGCCCCTTGCGGCGGGGGCTGGGGCGCTACCAGTTCTTCCTCGACATCGAGGGCGGTGCGGAGGACGGGCCCGTTGCGGCGGCGATCGAGGGCCTGCGCTCGAAGGCGGAAACCGTGCGCGTTCTCGGCAGCTGGCCTATCGCGGCAGCGCCCGGAGTGCCGGGAGCCGGCTAGCCGCTCGTCTACAATCGCCCGGGAAATGGGCAACGGGGCCACCGTGCGTAGCTCGGACGCGGTGTTTGTGGCGTCCGGTAATGGGAGGCCGGCGTCCGGTCGGGCATCGAAGAACGGCCATGGCCACGCCCATTCGAACGGGAACGGCGTCGCTGCCGACGTAGATGCGGAGGGTGAGGTAGCGGCAGCAGCGATCCGTCGCCTGACCAGGGGGCGGGTGCTGGTCCTCAACGCGAGCTACGAGCCGCTCAACGTCTGCACCGTCCGCCGTGCGCTCGTGCTGATCCTGAAGGAGAAGGCCGAGGTCCTCGAGCGGGGCGACGACGTGCTCCGCTCGGAGACGATGCGGATCGACCGCCCGGAGGTGATCCGCCTGATCAGCTTCGTCCGGGTGCCCCGCGACATCCACCGCCGGCGCATCACGCGCAAGGCCGTCCTCGCCCGCGACGGCTGGACCTGCCAGTACTGCGGCTCGAACAAGCACGGCCTGACCGTCGACCACGTCATCCCGCGGAGCCGCGGCGGGGAGTCGGTCTGGGAGAACATCGTCGCCTCCTGCGCCCCCTGCAACCGCAAGAAGGGCAACCGCCTCCCCCAGGAGATCCGCATGCATCCCAAGCGCCGGCCTCGCCCGCCGGGCCCGACCGTCTTCATCCGGATCGCCGCCCCCAGGACGCCATCGACCTGGGAGCCGTACCTCCTGACGGCCTAGCGGGGCTGATTCGCTGGAATGAACCTGCTGGCGCTGAACGTTGCGCCCTGCGGGTCGGCGACGACGGTCACCCGGATCGTGTAGGTCGGCGTGGACCAAGGGGCGTCGAACGGCGGGACGATCACGGCTCCGCCGAGCTCGGCGGCCTTCGCCGCGGTGGCATCCGTGTCCCCGGTCGCGAACGTCACGCTCCAGTGCGGCGGCGTGTCCGGCTGGTCATCGGGGATCGGGACGATGCCCCCGACGACGTCCTCGAAGCCCTCCGGGGCGCCGGCGGCGGCCATCTGCTTGCGGAGCTCGGGGTGGTGCTCACGCTCGAGCCAGTCGCCGTAGCCCGGCAGGGTCCACCCCTCGGCGCCTCCGCCGATGCCCGCCGTCTTCCAGCCGAACAGCGCACCGTAGAAGCGCTTCGCAGCGTCTGCATCGCGCGTGTTGAGGCCGTTGAAGACCACGGCGCCCGGATCGTTCACCAGCCGCGCGCCCCTATGCTCCCTCGCCTCCAGGACGCGGAACGCCGCCCCCTCCGGGTCGGCGAAGTGCGCCATCCGGCCAGCGTTGAAGACGTCGTAGGGCTCAACCTCGACCGTCCCGCCGGCGTCTCGGACCCGTGAGGCGACTTCGTCGGCGCTGTCGACCCAGAAGTACGTGTTCCACATCGCGACCGGCGGCGCTCCAGCGGGGATCGATGCGATGGCTGCAACCTCCCCCTGGCGCCTCTCGCCCGACGTGTCGAAGATGGACGTGCTCTCCGCCTCGTGCTGAGCGATCAGGTAGTTGCCCCCGGAATCCGCCGGCATGGTCTCCTCGAACTCCCAGCCGAAGAGCCCGCCGTAGAAATCGGTCGCCGCCTGCGGATCGGGCTCGCTCGCATCCACCCAGCAGGGGACCCCAGGGATGTAGCCGTCGCGCTCGGGCATCGGCGACGCACACTACCCGCCTAGCCCGAACGTCCCGGAGTACCCCTCCCAGCGATAGCTCTGGGACGTTCGCTGGGTCTATGAACGCTTCTTCTTGCGCTCGGATTCGGCTCGCTGCCTGGCGGTCGCCGTGTGCTTCGGCTTGACCTTCGGCTTGCTCGCCTTCGGCTTCGCGGCGGCGCTCCCGCCTGAGTTGCGCTTCTTCGGTGCCGGTTTTGACTTCGGCTTCGCAGCGGGCTTCGGCTTGGCCTTGGCCTTGGAGGGTTGCTTCGCGGGCGCGTCCGCACCCGACGACCGGCGCCTCGGCGCCTTGGTCACCTTCGCCTCGCCGTTCCCGGCGGCCTCGGCGGCGGCGGCCTCCTCCGCGACGGTCGCCGCCTCCGGCGCATCGTCCTCCAGCGTCGGCGCCTTGGCGGCGGCGCCGTTGCCGTTGCCGTTCTCGGACTCGACCACCAGCGCCACCGCGCTGACCCGGTCGCCCTTCTTCAGGTTCATCACCCGGACGCCCTGGGTCGCGCGTCCCATCCGCGAGATCCCATCGACGGCGTTCCGCTGCACCATCCCGTTCTGCGAGATGAAGATCAGCTCCTGCCCCTCCTGGACCACGCGGGCGCCGGCGAGGCCGCCCTTCTTGGCGGTGAGCCGGGCGGTGAGCATGCCCTTCGCGCCGCGGCCCTTGACCGGGTACTCCACGAGCGCGGTGCGCTTGCCGTAGCCGTTCTCCGTGACAACCAGGAGGTCGCCCTTCGTGTCCGAGTGATCGACCACGTCGAGGGAGAGCACGCGGTTCCCCTTGTCGGAGACGTTCATTCCCCTGACGCCGGCGGTCCCCCGTCCCATCGGCCGGGCCTGCTTCTCCGAGAAACGGGCCGCTCGACCGGACTTGGAGACCAGGATGATGTCGTCCTTGCCCGAGGTCATCCGGACCCGGACGAGCTCGTCGCCCTTCTTGATGTTGATCGCGATGATGCCGTCGGCCCGGATCGGGGTGTCGTAGTCCTTGAAGGCGGTCTTCTTGACCATCCCCTGCGCGGTGCCGAAGACGAGGAACTTGCCCTCGGAGAAGTCACGGGTCGGGATCACCGCCATCACCCTCTCCTGGTCCTTCAGCGGCAGCACGTTGACCAGCGCGCGGCCCTTCGCGGCGCGGCTCCCCTCGGGGAGCTCGTAGACCTTGAGGCGGTAGACCTTGCCCTGGTTGGTGAAGAAGAGCAGGTAGTCGTGCGTCGAGCAGACGTGCAGGTGCTCGATGTAGTCGCCCTCCTTCATGTTCATCCCCTGGACGCCGCGGCCACCGCGGCGCTGCTGGCGGTAGGTGTTGAGCGGGGTTCGCTTCGCGTATCCGGAGGCGGTGATCGAGACCACCATCTGCTCGTCCGCGATCACGTCCTCGATGTCGAGGTCGCCCTCGGCGGCGGTGATCTCGGTCCGGCGGTCGTCGCCGTAGCGGTCCAGGACCTCGGACAGCTCCTTCTTCACCAGCGCGAGGACCTTCTTCTCGTCTGCCAGGATCGCCCGCAGCTCCTTGATCAGCTTGATGAGCTCGGCGTGCTCCTCCTTGATCTTGCCCGCCTCGAGAGCCGTGAGGCGCTGCAGGCGCATGTCGAGGATCGCCTGGGCCTGGGCCCGGCTGAGCTCGAACTTGTCGATCAGCCCGTCCCTCGCCGTCTCGGGGTCCTTGGAGCCCCGGATCAGCTTGATCACGGCGTCCAGGTTGTCGAGGGCGATCAGCAGCCCCTCGAGGATGTGGGCGCGAGCCTCCGCGCGAGCAAGTTGGTGCTGAGTCCGCCGGGTGATGACCTCCTGCTGGTGACCGACGTACTGCGCGACGAGCTCGCGCAGGCTGAGCGTGCGCGGGACGCCGTCGACCAGCGCGACCATGTTGATGCCGAAGGCCTGCTGCATCGCGGTGCGCTTGTAGAGCTGGTTGAGCACCACCTGAACCGGGTCACCGCCGCGCTTCAGCTCGATCACCAGGCGCATGCCGTTGCGGTCGGACTCGTCGCGCAGGTCCGAGATACCGGTGATCTTCTTCTCGCGGACGAGGTCGGCGATCTTCGTGATCAGGCCGCCCTCGCCGCCCTTCTTCACCATGAAGGGGAGCTCGGTGACGATGATCGCGTCCCTGCCGCCCTTGAGGGGCTCCACGTGGGCCTTGGCCCGGATCCGGATCGAGCCGCGCCCGGAGGCGTAGGCGTCGCGGATGCCCTGCGTTCCCATGATGGTCCCGCCACCGGGGAAGTCCGGGCCCTTGACGTGCTTCATCAGGCCCTTCATGTCGATCTCGGGGTCGTCGATGTAGGCGTTGACCGCGCCGATCACCTCCCGCAAGTTGTGCGGAGGGATGTTGGTGGCCATCCCGACGGCGATCCCGGTCGCGCCGTTGACCAGCAGGTTCGGGAATCGGGCCGGCAGCAGCACCGGCTCGCGGGTGGACTCGTCGTAGTTCGGCCCGAAGTCCACCGTGTCCGCGTCGATGTCCCGCAGCAGCTCGGTGGCGAGCGAGTCGAGCCGCGCCTCGGTGTACCGCATCGCCGCGGCCGGGTCGTCGTCGATCGAGCCGAAGTTGCCCTGGCCGTCGACCAGCGGGTAGCGCAGGGCGAAGTCCTGCGCCATCCGCACCAGCGTCTCGTAGATCGCCGAGTCGCCGTGCGGGTGGTACTTGCCCATCACCTCGCCGACGATGAACGCGCACTTCCGGTAGGCCCGGTTGGGCTGCAGGCCCAGGTCGTGCATCGCGTAGAGGACGCGACGGTGGACGGGCTTGAGCCCGTCGCGGACGTCGGGCAGCGCCCGCCCGACGATCACGCTCATCGCGTAGTCGAGGTAGGAGGAGCGCATCTCCTTCTCGAGCTCGCGCTCCTCGATGTTCCCGTGCAGGGCCTGGTCCAGTGTCTGCTCGTCAGCCATCGCTCACCCCCTCCCTACACGTCCAGGAAGCGGACGTCGCGGGCATGCCTTTCGATGAACTCCTTGCGCGGCTCGACCTTGTCACCCATCAGGTCCGAGAAGGTCTGCTCGAGGCCGGTCGCGGCCGCCTCGTCGATCGAGACCCGCTGCAGCGTCCTCGTCTCGGGGTCCATGGTCGTCTCGCGGAGCTGCTCGGCGTTCATCTCGCCGAGGCCCTTGAAGCGGGAGAGGGTGATCCCGTGGCGCGCCAGGTCGAGGATCTCGCGACGGAGCTCGGAGAAGCTCTCCGCGTCGGCCTCGCGCTCGCCCAACCTCACGGTGAAGGGCGGCGTGCCCATCACCGCGACGACCTTGCCGTAGGCATCCACCAGCTCCTTGTAGGCCTGGGACTCGAACAGCTCCTTGGGCAGCTTGTGGTCACGCGCCAGTCCGCTGCGGCGGTGGGTGCCCTTGACGAGCAGCCCGGTCGGCTTCTGCTCGAGCAGCTTGGTCTCGTAGGGCGCGTCCTTCAGGTCCTTCGCCTTGAAGAGCTTGGCCGCGGCCGCGAGCGTCTTCACCTCGGACTGGAGCAGCTGGGCGTCGGAGATGAAGTCGATCGTCTCGTGGCCGAACTCGGCGCGCAGCGTCGAGGACCACCCCTCGACCGCCTTGAAGTGGCGGTTGAATTCCTGCCAGCGCTTCGGGGTGAGCTGCTTGGCCTTGCCGGCACCGGAGTCCTCGATCTCGAACTCCTCGATCTTGTCGGCGAGCAGCAGCTCCTCGAGCTCCGACTCGCGCTCGACGTAGATCTCCTTGCTGCCGTTCTTCACCTTGTAGAGCGGCGGCTTCGCGATGTAGACGTAGCCCTGCTCGATCAGCTCCGGCATCTGGCGATAGAGGAAGGTCAGGACCAACGTCCGGATGTGGGCCCCGTCGACGTCGGCGTCGGTCATCAGGACAACCTTGTGGTAGCGAAGGTCGTCGACCTTGAACTCGTCGTGGACGCCGGTGCCGATCGCGGTGATCAGCGCCTGGATCTCGTTGTTCGAGAGGACCTTGTCGATCCGGCTCTTCTCGACGTTGATGATCTTGCCCCGGAGCGGAAGGACCGCCTGGGTGTTGCGGTCGCGCCCCTGCTTGGCCGAGCCGCCGGCCGAGTCGCCCTCGACGATGAAGAGCTCGGCGAGCGCCGGGTCCTTCACCGAGCAGTCAGCGAGCTTGCCCGGGAGCATCGAGTTCTCGAGCGCCGACTTCCGCCGGGTCAGATCCCGCGCCTTGCGCGCCGCCTCGCGGGCGCGGGCGGCATCGACGGCCTTGGAGAGGATCCGTCGCGCGTCGGCGGGGTGCTCCTCGAGGAAGTCACCGAGCTGGCGGTTGACGATCTCCTTGACGAGACCCTCGATCGGCGGGTTGCCGAGCTTGGTCTTGGTCTGGCCCTCGAACTGGGGGTCGGCGAGCTTCACCGAGACGACCGCCGTGAGCCCCTCACGAACGTCCTCACCGGAGAGGTTCTCGTCCTTCTCCTTGAGCAGGTTGCGGTTGCGAGCGATCGCGTTCAGCGTCCGCGTCAGCGCCGCCCGGAAGCCGGAGAGATGGGTGCCGCCCTCGTGGGTGTTGATGTTGTTGGCGAAGCTGAAGGTGGACTCCTGGTAGGAGGAGTTCCACTGCATCGCGACCTCGACCTGGCCCTCGTCGGTCTCCCCCTCCAGGTAGATGATCTTGCGGTGGAGCGGGTCCTTCGACTCGTTCAGGTGCTTGACGAAGTCCGCGATGCCGCCCTTGTAGAGGAACTCGACCTGGCGCCCCGCGCCGCGCTCGTCGATCAGCTCGACCCG